>NZ_QOBB01000037.1:0-47781 GCF_024704855.1 Burkholderia sp. HAN2018
CGCGGCGGAGCTCGAACGCGCGGGCAACACGATCTCGTGGCTGATGCGCGCCGATGCGCCGCGCGCGTTGCTCGCGCTGATCGCTTTCGGCGACACCGTGAAGCCGGGCGCCCGCGACGCGATCGCGGCACTGTCGGCGCGCGGCGTCGCGAGCGTGCTCGTGACGGGCGACAACCGTGGCAGCGCGGCGGCCGTCGCGGCGGCGCTCGGCATCGGCGAGGTGCATGCGCAGGTGCTGCCCGACGACAAGGCGCGCGTCGTCGCCGAGCTGAAGCGCACGCACGGCGGAATCGTCGCGATGGTCGGCGACGGGATCAACGATGCGCCCGCGCTTGCCGCGGCCGACGTCGGCATCGCGATGGCCACCGGCACCGACGTCGCGATGCACACGGCCGGCATCACGCTGATGCGCGGCGACCCGGCGCTCGTTGCCGACGCGATCGACATCTCCAGACGCACGTACCGGAAGATCCAGCAGAACCTGTTCTGGGCGTTCGTCTACAACCTGGTCGGCGTGCCGCTCGCGGCGCTCGGCTGGCTGAACCCGGTGATCGCGGGCGCGGCGATGGCGTTTTCCAGCGTCAGCGTCGTGACCAATGCGTTGCTGCTGCGGAGATGGAAAGGGCGCGCGCACTGAGCGGGTGTGGGCGGCGCGTGCAGGACGGTCGAAGGGTCGGAGGGCCGTTCGGCTGTCGGTGTTTGATGGTCGGGGTCGGTGATGGGTGTTTGGGGCTCGGGGCTCGGGGCTCGGCGCTCGGCGCTCGGCGAGCAGGAAGGATCGGGAGTGTGGACGGTGCAGGCCGCCCGCGACGTACCCGGTTGGCCACAAGTCCCAGCTGTGCGCCTGCCAGCCGATTCAGCCCGGAATGACCGGCTTGATCAACGTCGTCGTGATCGGCGCGAAGCCGCACGCACGATACAGCGCGCGGGCCGCCGTGTTGTGATTGAACACCGACAGCCCGATCTCGGTGATGCCGTAGCGGCGCGCCTCGGCGTCGAGCGCATCGAGCGTGCGTGTGGCCCAGCCCTGGCGACGCCGGGACGGGACGATGTCGAGGTCGTAGATGAACAGCGTGCGGTTCGGCCCTTCGGGCACGATCGCGTACCAGAGGTCGCCCACCGCGTCGCCGCTGGCGGTGTCGACGAGCACGACGAGGGTCTGACCGGAGGTCCGCAAGCCATCCGGCAGCAGCGTGTCGAAACAGGCGCGCGCCCGGCTGGTCGCGTCTTCGACAGCATTTTGTCCGGATGAAACGAGATCGCGCGCGTAGCCGTCGATGGCTCGCGTACGGTACGCGTGGAATTCTCTGGCCGTCATCGGCCGCATCTGCAGCATGGCCCGGTCACCGTGAACGGATTCGGACTTCCAGTGTAGCGGGACGGTCGCGCCGGCGCGCGATGCGGCGGCGGAAAGCGGGCAGGCAGGTGCGGCGGGGGCCGCGCTGGCCGCGAATCAGCGAATCAGCGAATCAGCGAATCAGCGAATCAGCGAATCAGCGAATCAGCGACGATACAGGACGATCGGCACGAGGTGCGCACGGCGCACGCGCTCGGCTTCGGCACGACGCGCAGCGTACGAGTATTCGGCGTCGAGCGGCAGGTGGGGCGACACGAAGAGGTCGTCGATCTTTTGCAGCAGGGCGAGGATGAAGCTCATGTGAGACTCCTGACAGACGTGGCTAGGGTTTTCCCTTAGATGGACGCTATTCTAAGGGTTTTCCCTGAACTCTGCCAGCGCACCGCATCCATTTGCCGCATGCGCGCGGCGCCTGATCGCCGACGCGGAACCGCGATCCTTGCTCCGTCGGGCTCCCAGGATAGGGTCGAAACGATTAGCGCGTGCGGTGCGCACGTTTCGCGACGGCCGCCTCGCGATTCGCGTTGCGCTGGAGCCGGTCGACTTGCGACAGAAGCGCCTCGTGATGCTCCTCGAGCGTCATCAGCGTTGCCTGCTGCGTCGACAGATCGGCCGCGAGGCGATCGATCCGCTGCTGCTTCGTGGCGACGTCCTGCTTCAGGTGCGCGATCTGCCGCGTCTGAAGCACCAGCGCAACGAGCCCGGCCAGCACGACGACGGCCAAGGCCAGCAGCAGGCGGTTGACGCGGCGCATCTCGCGATCGGCGGTGCGCGTCAAACCGTCGACGTCGGCCTGCAGCGCGGCGAGGCGGTCGGTCAGCGGGCGCAGGTGCGTATCCGGATCGAAGACCGGCGCGGCCGGTTGCGCGCGCTCCACCGACGGCTTCGTGACAAAGGACGCAGCGGAAGCCACCGGCTGGATGGCAGGGGATACGGTGGTGTCGGGGTGCGGCGCGGCGTCCACGGCCTTCGCAATATTCGCCGTGTTCACCGTGTTCACCGTGTTCGCGGCGATTGCCGGCTTGGTCGGCTCCGCCGACGCCTGCGGCTCGACGATCGACACCGCGTCCGGTGCAGGACTCGCCCCGGCCGCCGCTCGCGCCGTGTCGACGCTCGTCACGACTGGCGCAGATTGCTCTGCTGTCGCGTCGCTTGCACCGGCAGCCGCCCGACGTTTGCCGCCCGACGACGCACGACGCTCCTTCACGGCGTCGCCGGAAGATCGCCCTTCGCGGGATTTGACGGCGGCGGCAGCGGCGACAACAGCCTGCTCGACTTCGCCGCCAGCTGCTTGCGCTTCGGCCACCTTCGGCGCCGTATCATCGGCCGCTTGCAGCCTGGTCGCCGCCATCGTGACGGCGTCGGCCGCAGGCACATCGGCGGATTTCGTTGCAACGCCACCCGCCACGGGAATATCGACCGCCTTCATCGCAACAGCCCCGGAGGCCGGCACGATGTCGGCATCTGCAACCTCCTCACCTTGCGGCACCGAAACGCCATGGGCCACCGTCGCGACTTCCGGCGTCACCGCGCCCTCTGCCGCTTCCGCATGTGCCGCCGCGCCTGCCCCTTCCCGCGCACCGAACCCGTCCAGCGCGGGCTGCCGCCCGGAGGTCACATCGTCCGCGATATCGACCGCTGCATCGGCCTGCGCCCCCGCTTCGTCGCGAACCGCAGCCGGCGCGCGCTCGCCCGGCTCCAACACCGGATCGCCGAACAGGTCGAGCGTTCGCTCGTCCCGCGACGTGTCGGCGGCCGGCGCACTGCCGGATCGCGCCGTCGCCCTCGCGGACGTACTCCCCGCGGCAGCAGCCGAGCGCTGGCGGGAACGGGCCGACGAACGATTGGAACGGGAACGGGAACGGGAGCGAGGCGAGGAAACGGATTCGGTCATGTCTGCCAAGTTATTGTCCAAGAACATCCATCGGAATCCAATTATTCACCAATAAATCAATAGCTTGCATCATCAACCCGTCCAATTTACTCTGACACCATCCAGCCCTATCCAATGATCCTCGATGGGCTAAGTGATGGGCCACAATCCGATGCTAACCGACAAACAAGCCAAAGCGCTCAAACCAACAGACAAACCCGTTTTCGACGGCAAGGCAGCCGCACTCGTCAACGCATGCATACCGTCATGCAGTGGGCTTGGGCACACGGCCATATAGCTGCGAATCCCGTTATGGCCGTTGATTACATCCTTCCCAAACAGTCGACCAAGACGACGCACCAACCAACGATGCCGTGGCGCCAGGTGCCTCAATTCGTAGCGACTCACCTTGCAAAGCACACACCTACCGATAGTACGCGTGCCGCCTTGCTTTTCCTGATACTCACCGCAGCCCGCAGTGGCGAAGTGCGAGGCGCGACGTGGGACGAATTCGATCTGGTTGGACGCGTTTGGAACATCCCAGCTTCACGCATGAAGGCCAAGGAGGCTCATCGCATCCCGCTGTCTGAGAAGGTGTTAACCCTTCTCAAATGGCTTCAGCAACATCAACTGCACGAAACACTAGTCTTTCCATCGCCACGTGAGAAAGTGCTGAACGACATGACGCTGACTGCATTTCTTCGTCGCGCTAAGGCACAAAGTGATACGCCCGACCGCGTGGCAACAGCTCATGGATTCCGTTCAAGTTTCCGGGATTGGGCCAGCGAACAAGGCTACGCACGGGACCTTGCCGAACGCGCACTGGCTCACACAGTGAAGAATCAAGTCGAGGCCGCCTATCACCGCACGGACCTATTGGAGCAACGTCGGCCACTAATGGAAGCATGGGCCAGACACGTCTGCTCTGCCTGATCTGACCAAATAAAAAGGGACATAATAGCTACAGGCGCGACCAGCCTGTAGCTCTCGTTGCAACAGCAACACGTCGGCATTTCGCGAGTTGAAATTCTCTACCGGCTCGCACCGCCAGCGAAGTTCTCTCACCCCCAAACTCCAGCGACTGGAATCAGCAAACGCCTAGCTCCTGCCACAAGACGCTGGAATCTCAACCCCACGCCTAAAGATAGCGGTGCTTTGGTACCGCTGCCAGTTGTGCGTCATGCACGACTAGAAGCCGCTCCACATCAGCAGCTTCGTTCTCGTGAAGCATCCACGGCTCGCCGCACTCTGCTCGGGCGATACAGGCATCCAGCACGGCTTCAGCGCGGCGGTAGAGATCAAGATCCGAGCCAGACTCCGTCTCACTTCGCATAAAGAAGGCCAGATAGACGACTCGCAGAAGGGAAACAACTTGGTCGCAACCTCCACTTCCCGAGCAGACCACGGCCAGCGCCATGTGATTCTCCAGCGACAGCGATCGCACTTTCTCGGTCGACAGCGGCAACAGCATCTCTTTCGTCAACGCTGGCCGTCCACTTCGGCTCATCGCAGTTTTCCCCACCTACAGTCCTTCTCTCTTACTTATTGAAAATGCGACAGTTATCAGCGAAGCGTCGAACGCTAACCGAGTGATCAGTGTCCGACGCGTACGTACATGGCACCTGCAATATCGTGTTAGAGCAATCCAGCATCTCGCGCATCTTGAGCAATATCGCGCATAACGCGCAGCTCCGTCACCTGAGACAAAATATCGAGATGAACGTGTGCATCGAGCTTTTGAAGCCGCTCGAGCACCGGCGTCCCGCCCAACGCGAGCGCTGGCACAAACCCGTACATTGTGGTGTGATCGAGAGACCCCAACTTTTCTAGCGCGCGCTCGAAAAGCGGAGCTTTTTCGCTATCCAGCAGATCAAACATCTCTTTGCTGGCCGTACTAAAAAAAAGCTGGATGGTTAGATCCGGGCCGTCCTCTCGGTACTCCTCCTCATCGAAAGACGGAAAAATCATGCCGTACGGTGTGGTGACCTTCAGCGACTGCCCAGTCTTCTCGCCCCACAGGACCAGCCCGCCAAAAGCCGTGCGCGCAATTACGTAATACGCATCGCGCTCCATGAATTCCGTCTCGCCAATCCACGCTTCCAGCTCATCTTCCCACTCGTCCGGATCGACGGTCCACAGCAACCCCTTGCCATATCCGCACCATCCGTACTCTTGCCAGTATTCCAGAAGTTTATTTGGCAACTTGCCCCGGAATTTCTCGATCTTTTCAGCTGGCACGTCGCGCCGATCGATTGCCGGTCCGAATTCCTTGTACCCCAAGAAATTCTCCATGAACTTATCCATTGCCCTTCCTCACTATTGGCATCGCTTGAGCTTAGCGTTCATTTTAGTGCCCCCTCGTTCAGCTTCTGGAACTTTTTTCGCCGCGTCATCAAGCTCAGCTACACGATCCTTCCACTGCGATCCGATAGACGAGTTTACGCCGCGATCGCCCATCATGGTGACGACATCCTTACCGCCGGCGATCATGTCCGGGTTATGCAGCGCTGCCAGTGTCTTCATCCGTTCAGCCGCCATCGCTTTTGCTTGCTCCACGGCCGCCTCGCCCGCAATACCCTGCTTGCTCAGTGCCTTTTCGAACTTGGCCGTCAATTCGGCCGAGTACGCGGCTCTTGCCTGTTCCTGCGCGGCGCCGGTGCCCGCGCGCCCAATCTCTTGGTAGCGCGCTCGCCCTTCCAGATACTCCTTCACGCTTAGGTCATTCAGGCCCTTTTCCTGCTCGAGCAGCTGACGGTCATACTCCTTCGGATCGCCTTTCGCGTTCTTCTTGAAGCACTTAACCAAGTGCTCCTTCATCCGCTTCAGCTTGACCTTGAGGCCATCTTTGCCCTTTTCGGCCGCCTCCCCCTCCTCCTTCAATTTCCGAAGTCGTTCTGCCTCCGCTTGGGCTTTCTTAGCCTCTTCGGCCTCCTTCGCCAACTTGGCCGCCTTCGCAGCCTCTTCAGCCTCCTTCGCCACCTTGGCCGCTTTGGCTGCTTCTTCTGCTACATGCGCCCCCTTTGCGAGGCCCACAGCACCTTTTGCAAGCTTGCCGGCCGTGGTCACTACTTTCCCGCCGGGGATCATGCTCGCAGCTGACAACCCGGCCTCGACCATATCGCCTTCAGCCGCATAAATCCCGGCATCCACGGCCCCGGTCACAACAGAAAGTCCCGGCACAAAACTCGCGACGCCAAGCACACCGTGTACCCACGGACTCGCTGCGCCCCACCAGCCTTCTTCCTTGGGCGTTTCCGGTTTTACCGGCGGGTTGCTGCTCGCACTTGGCTTGCCGCCTTCAATGGTTGCGCCAGGGGCAGACTGTGTTACATAAATGCCGGGGCAATTCCCGCCGTTGAGGGTGCACGGATCTCCTTCACGAATGACCGGCTTGCCCGTGATGCGCACGGTGCTTGAACCCTTAACCGGTTTGACCTCGCCACTTACGGTCCCGCTCTTCACCCCGTTGCAAGACCCGGCGGCATCCCCTTTGCAACTCGGCTGCGTGCTCTGACTGAGCACGTATGCCGGATCGCCGTTGAAGCGTACGTTCGGCACAGTGCCCAGACTGCTCGACAAATCCTCGGTCACTGGGTACGGCAACGGAGGCGTGCTGCTGCCGACCGGTGTCTTATTGATGGACGGCGCTGTTGAAACCGCCTTGAACGCGCTGTCCTTCCGGGCCCCAAGGTGATTAGCCATGCGCCCCCCTCTCGCCCTCTGAGATAGTGGCCGTCATCACGTCAACGTCGCCACGCTCGAGCATGCGCAGCTCGATGACACGCACACCGGGTTGCTTGGCCAGCGTCGCTCGCCACACGCACGACACTTCGCGCTGGTCGGGATCGATCAGCACGGTATCGAGTCGCGCCTCCAGCTCTCCGATACCCCCGGTTTCGAACCGCACCAGCGCAAACGGCAGGTGGCCGGGAAGGTTCAACGTCAACGCGACATTGCCAGAGGTGTCTTTCGTGGCGCGCGGCGTGGTCGGCGTGCACAAATTCACCAGTTCGATCTGCTCATCACCTCGCAACGCGTCCAACTGCTGATCAGGCCACGCTGCATTCCAGACTGCAAAATCAAAATCCTTCGGCAACGGCGCACCACTTTCGATGAACGCGCGATCGATGGTACCCACCAGTTTGGCTCGTTCGGGATGCCCCTTCGGCCGAACACCGAGCCCGGCGACGAGCGGTGCCGATTCAGCGAGCTTTCCAAGGCGAGCCGCATCGAAGTCTGCCAAGGTAATGGGTCGCGTCGAATATTCGATTTGCGGCACGGCAACCGCGTTGATGCCTGTTGCCTCCACATACCAGTCGCGTACAAATCCCTGTCCATAAACGTTGGCTGAGAACGCATCATGGGCGATCGGAGCGCGGGGCGCGTCGGGATGGGCATCGGCCTGCTCCGGGGTTAATCGTTGCTTCTTTGAGACTCTGTCGGCCGCCTTGTCGCCCATCTCAATACGACATTGACCACCGAATGCATGCTCTAAGTTAACCTGAATATCGCGCGCTGGCTCTGGAGACGTTAATTGCCATGCTGGCATGCGGACAATGCCCAGAGAGCCAATCCTGAGCAGCACGGCTGCGAGACGCCGCAACCCAGTCCGTCGGACGAAGTGACGCTCTCCCGTTACGACAAGCGTCTTTTCGATCAGGCGTTCACCTTGCGGTGGCGTCTTCTTTGCTCGTTCGACTTCCGCATTCCACGCCCGGATTTCCTCTGGCGAAGCGGGCATTAACGGATTGAGTCCATGCGGCTCCGGCGGCAGTGGCACGGGCGAACCGGGTCGACTCACCGCAAACCGAACGTCGAATTTAGCCGGCACGCTACCGTCTGGCCGTCTGGGCGGATAAGCCGTCGCGTTAACGATCACGTCGCATCGCGGCTTGTACTGGCACAAGTCCGATTCCTGTCGAACACCGCCCTGCATGTCCGGACCAAAGAGCTCGTCTGCCTCACACAACGGTTGTTGCGCGTCAGAGAAATAGAGGTCGCGCGCGTCGTTCCACGTCAGGGTCTGCCGCAAAACCACAACATGGAATTCATGCTCACGCGCATCAACACCCGCGAAAGCCAGCGCGGGAAAAGGAGTGTGGTTGATGAACTCCATCGGATCAGTTCACATCCACGTCTTTGCCGTTGATTTCCACCGGACCAGATCCTTCAATCAGCAACTTGACACCCTTGAGGGTGATGTTGCCGTCTTCGTCCATGCGAAATGTCGACTTGCCCACCGTAATCTCGAAAACCTTACCTGCCTTGATCGTATAGGACTGCCCCACCATCGTGACCTTCGACAGGCCGACTTCTTCAGCGCTAGCCAGCCCCGCAGACGTATTGACTGCTCCGGCCACGGTCACCTGATACCCGCCCCCGACCGTCAATGCCTTTGCAAGTCCCACCGTCTCCGTAGACGTCAGTGCAATCAGGAGATTTTCCATCCCCTGTATCGTCTCGTTCCGATTGCCGCCCACCGTCAGCGTCTCGTTGTTGCCAACGGTCTCTGTGCGATCCACCCCAACGTGAATCGTCTCATTGTTGTCGACCGTTTCCGTACGATCGTGACCGACGTGGACCGTTTCATCGTGGTCGATATTCTTGGTACGGTCGTTGCCTACCCAGTGCGACTCGTCGTGCTCGACCTCGATACGCTGATTTTTCTCGGCGTGAAGCCAGACCTCTTCCTCGCCCTTCTTGTCCTCGAAGCGGATCGCGTTCGCAGTGTTGACGTTACCAGTCTTGGTTGAACGAGTGAGGATCCCGCTCTGCGTCGCGTTCGCGGGAAGTCCCCACGGCGGCATATTCCCTGCGTTGTAAACGCTCGAGATAATTAGAGGGCGATCCGGATTTCCGTCCAAGAAAATCACGACCACTTCATCGCCGATGCGCGGAATCTGAATCATCCCGAATCCGCGCCCTGCCCACGGCTGCCCGACACGCACCCAGCAGGAACTGCCTTGATTGCGTTTGCCAAGACGATCCCAATGGAACTGCACCTTCACGCGACCGAGGTTGTCCGTGTAGATCTCTTCGCCCTCGGGACCCACAACGATCGCAGTTTGCGGTCCGATGATAGACGGCCGCTCAATCGTAAAGACCGGACGATATGGGATCTTCTTGCGGATACAGGTGAAGCTGCACTGATAGCTCCCCGCGCCTTCGCCCGCCTGATAGTTGTTCGTGCCGCTGTGCGTCACTGAGGTGATCAGAAACTGACGATCCTCCGGTTTTGCATCGCCGTGGTCGTAGTGATCGTCCAGCTCGAAATACCGGCACGGCGACAACCGCCGACTACTGCTCGTCCCGACGAAGACCTTGCTATTGGCTGCGAGCGCTTGCGTCCTGAAGCGCGTCAACTCCTCTCCTCGGTCGCTGTCGGCAAAACCGTGCTCCCCAAGATAGTCGTAAACCTCGTACGACGGCACTTCGCCCTGATTTACCTCCGTGCCGCCCGATACAAACCGGCGCGCATGCGGGACCTTGTAGTCGAATGTCTTCAGGCCGACGCTACTCGATTCCAGTTGCCGGCTCGCCTGGAAGGATGTCACCACTGCTAGATTGTCGAGCGCCTCGTCCTTCGTGTACTGGAGCACCCGGCTACGGCCATCAATCGGCTTCGCTGCGATCGAGTTATCCGTGACGATCAACTTGTGACCATCCTTCGCATGCTCGAAGAAAAAGAACAGGCCGTCTTCCTGCATCAGCCGTTCGACGAATTCGAGATCGGTTTCACGATACTGAGTGCAGTAACTGCGGTTCTTCGTACCTTTCGACAGCCGGAACTCGAACGACGCGATCTTCCCGTACTCTTGAAATACCTTCGAAAGAATGTCCTCGGTGTTTTCCTCCTGGAAAACACGAATGTCGCGACGGCGAGACAGCATCCAGAGCCACGGCACGATGACCGCGCTATAGACCGTGAAACCGCCGTCGTTGTCGAGGTGAGTGAAGTTGGCAACGTAACCGTGAAAGTACCGCTCCTCCGAACTCGCCAGCGCATCGGTCAACTGTAACGTAATAGTCACAGGTTGGCCGATCATCTTTTTCAGTTCGATATTCGGATCTTGCGATGCGAGACGAACGTGAATCTCGAAATTTTGAGATAAGCCCTCGGCACACTGAAAATCGACAAGCACCAGATCGGACCGCCCTTTCATGGGCGTCTGAATGGTGAAAAGCCGGTTGGTCTGAAGACCAAAAAAACTCGCAATATCTGACATCTGCATGGCAGCCTCGGAACCTCGCAGTGGAGGGGCAGGATATTATTCGTCGGTGGATTTTAAACTGCTTGTCCCCAGCTGACTCAAGTTTTACGATTCTTGTGTCTTTAATATTGGGGACATAGCTGCACGGAAGGTGAATGGAAACTCTGCTGCCCCACTACGAATACGAGGTCGGCCTGCTGTTACGCGGTCTGACGGAGTTTACCCAGCGTTACCCGAAGATCGGGGCACGGCTCGGGATCGGAAATGGTCATGGTGATCTGCACGTCGACCGGATGATCCAGACGTTCGCGCTACTAGCTGCCCGGATCGATGCGAAGCTTGAGGACAGCTATCCTGAATTCGCCGAAGCGTTGCTCGAAACAATGTACCCGCAGTACCTGCGCACGGTACCTGCCTGCGCGATTGCGCAATTCGACCCGAGCGCCCTGTTCAACCAACTGACGACACCGCTCATGGTGACACGCGGCACATCGCTCGATGCCAATGCTGCGGCGTGCCGGTTCCGAACCGTTTATGACGTAGTACTGTCGCCACTACGCGTTCATTCGGCACGCTATGCACCAGCTACGCTGGTCCCTGCCGCCGTTCGGTTGCCAACAGACGTCACCGGCATCGTCTCGATCACGTTCGCCAGCGCAACGCCGTCTGAAACCTTCGATTCCGCGATCCCGTCCGACTTCGTTCGCACACACCTGTCCGGCGATAGGCAGCTGATCGCGACGCTGACCGACGCTTTGCTGCAGCACGCTTGTGCTGCGTTCGTCGAGGCCGACCAAAGCGGACGGTGGAGCGCATTGTCAAAAGTTCCAATCGAGGTGGTGGGCTTCGACGAGAACGAACAGCTATTACCGAAGGAGCCCGTCAATACGTCTGCCGCACTCCAATACTTAATCGAATCTTTCGCGTTCCCGGAGAAATTCGATTTCGTCGACGTCGATCTGGGACGAATGCGACGCGCCGCACGCGCACCTGAAGCGCGGCTGCTGACGCTGCACGTCGCGATTCGCAACACGATCCGGAAATCGAGCACGAGCCAAGCGATAAACAACCTGGATGCTACCGCTTTCCAGCTGTTCTGCACCCCAGTCGTCAATCTATTCAAGCGAGATGTAACGCCAATCCAATTGACGAGCACGGACACTGCGTACCCCGTAACGCCCGCCCCGCTACAATCAGGCGCCCCCCTCGACGTGTATTCGATCGACGCCGTCTATCTCGGTGATCGAACACAATCTGATCAGGACAACGTTACGACGACTCGCCAGACCGCTCGCACGACAGTCCTACCGTATCATGCGTTTAGTCACAGCCGACCGGCCGATACAGCCAATGTCTACTGGACGGCCTTTCCAGCCCCTCACTCGGCAGCCGGTGCATCTCGTTCGCCGCTCCTGCTGTCACTGGTAGGTTTGGCGGGAAACGCTGCACATTCGAAACACCCGCAAATAGAAGTAGATGTCACGGCAACCAATGGAGATTTGCCGTCCCGCCTACCCATCGGAGCGCCCGATAGCGATCTGCTGCACGACGGTGCCGCGTTAGCGTGCCCGATCCGACTTCGCACACGGCCGACCTTGCCAAGCACACTGCCACGCGGACATGACTCTTTGTGGCGGGTTCTGGCCGGCATGTCGCTCCATCCGTTTGACCTGACTCAAATGGGCTTGAAGGCCTTCAAGGATTTTCTTCGACTACACGCGCCACGCGCGAGCGTCATCGCACAACGCAGCATCGACGCAATCACCGGACTTGACTATCAGCCTGCTATCAAATGGATGTCGCTAGCCAGCCAATTTCCGTCGTTCGTACGCGGAGCGGAAATCATCGTGTCTCTGGACGAGGGCGCGCTACGCGACGTCACGCTGAGCCTGTTCGCACGGGTGCTTGATCGATTCTTCGCCCCCTACGCGCCGACGAATAGCTACGTGCAACTCGTCCTCCGGTCGGCGCTGAGTGGTACGGAACTGCTACGCTGCCCAGCTCGGCCAGGGACCCGCCCCGTGCTTTAATCGACTCACGACATCGAGGACCTGTCGCATTCCGACCACCAATCACGCTTTTTAGCCAATCAGTTCACGCCCGGCAATTCACTGAGCGGCCCCTGTCGCGGAATGGGCTCTGTGCCTTGATACGTCATTTGGCCAAACATGACTCCGGCGCCAAAGGAATCCGTCCACCCTTCCATTCGACCGCGCGTTTTGATGCAAACCGGTGCCGACATGATCGCTTGTCGCATAAATACCGCCCCAGCCAACGGGACCGTGGCAAGCTTCATCAGATGCGGATCGATTCCGGCGAGCATATACGTGCCGCTCCAACCAGCAAGGTAGCCGATCGACCAATCGACATAGATCACGCCACCTTCAAAGTTCTTGAGTTGCAATTCTTGACCACGAAATGCTTCGGTCATGTATACCGTGCCACCGCTGTCGAAACCTTTTGTCGCACCGGTTCCACCGACGCTGCGTCCACGAACATTGAGTTTCGGTAGTTCGAGTTTGCCCAGCTTTAGCCATTTGAGAATGGGAAGAGACAACCCGATACCCACGCCCGCGTATGCGAACTGCTCGGGCTGGCCAGATGGCGGGTCAAACACCATGACGCCGCCCGAAGCAAGAAGCAGCTCAAGACCAGCACCGCCGCCCGCTCCAGTATCGTATTTCCACTCGCTTTCTCTCAGTGTCTTTATCCACATGGATTATCCATACCTTGGTCGGAATGACTGGCCTGTCAACCCAGCATAAAGGAACGCGATCGTAAACGCGGCTGATATAAGGGTCTCAAGCCACATGTTCATAAACGTGTCGACCTCTGCCGTTGCCCGAGGCTTGGCCGGATCGTAGCGAACAGGAACAGAATCCCCAACTGCCACCGAGACAAAGCTCGCAGGAAACGATACGTGTTCGCCAGTTTGTGTCACAAAGGTAATTTCGGGGTGACGCTTGCCATAGTTCAGCTGAACAACCGTACCTTGTGTTGCAACAGTAGATTTGATGAAGTCCAGCCTGCCGCTGAGCAAAATTAGCGTCCAGATCGCGACGCAAACACCGATCACCAGTGCAACATAATTGAACTTGTGTGCTTTACTGGCCACTGTCTTTCCTGATTTTGAATGTTGCGTTCAAACTTCCTGGCATGCTTCACGAGATCTTGCACGGTTCGCGGCACTCAAGAAGTGCTGCGCGGTAAGCTTATCAAAATAGACAGCCAGCGGGGGCTATCCCCGCTCATGCGGCATGACAGCGACAATGCTTTCCATCCGACGCATGTATCTTTACGATTTGCTCAAAGTGGCGTCCACTCTAAGCCGGCCCCAACCTGCCCTTGATGCTTACCGGAAGATGGCGACGTTTGCGAATTGTCTTCGGATTTGTCGTCATCTCAAGATAAGCGCATAGTCGACACCAGTGTCCGTTTCGGATCGCATTCGGCGGTGCAAACCAACGATGTCCGATACGACACTCCCATTCAAGCTTCGTGCCGGCATTCACATACTCCGTCGAGATGCATTGACCGCCGCGCTCGGCAGCAATCGTCCACATCAGTTCGATACCTAACTTCAAAGACTCGCGACCGCAAATGCGACACCACCGTCCCGCGATAATTGATTCCGGCCTTGCTTGCCAGCGGTGACCATGAGCACACATCCATTCCAGTTTCGTCGCAGCGTTCTGGTAGGCCCGAGACAAACATCGGCCGCCCCGTGCCTTCGCCAACCGACGCATATCGGCAATGCCATAGACGTTGCCCTTGTTCTGGCATCTTGGGCACCACGATCCTAGAAAGATCTTTGCGCCCCGCGTTTCCCATTCGTGACCGTGCTCGCAACGGAAGCGGTAATAGGCATCGTTCCCCACATATTCGGTAGCGAGACACACACCGCCACGCTCTAACGCCTGGGCCTGCATCACCTGCAAACCGTCAGCACGGCGATACGCCTCAGACTTCTGCTTGTTCGCGCATTGTCGACACCACGAGCCTCGTAGCACCTCGAGACCAACGGTCTCCCACTCGTGTCCTTCCGCGCACCGAAAGCGATAGCGATCTGCAAGCTTTGTGTAGGTCGTCGACAAGCATTTCCCGCCGCGATTCCGTGCGGCCGCACGCAGGCGTTTCATCCCATCCGGATCGGACATCCGCTTTGAATGCTCCACACGAGCACACAACACGCACCACGATCCGTTCTGCAAGTTGCCAGCCGTCTTCTCGAAGACATGTCCTTCGCGGCAGATAAATTTATAGCTTGCCTTACGTCCGGCATACCTCACCGACACACAGCGCCCACCTGCTTGCCGTGCAAGTTGATCAAGCTGCCGCAGCGATTCCTCATCACGACAAGTTGGACACGCGACGAGGTGGTAGTACAGATGTGATCCGGATCGGCTGACCTCGTGGCCGTTGCTGCAACGGAAGCGATATTGAGCATTCCATCCCTGCCAATCGGATTTCAGTAGCTTCAATCCGTACGGCAAAAGCGCCTCGCGTAATCGTTTCAATTGATCAATCGACAACGTCGATACTCCGCGTGATGAATCTGCATTACTGGGTGTGGCTGTAATCCGTCGCACACCACAAGCGACAGCCCGTGCCGCTTGTACGATACTGCAAATTCGATTAGCCAATGTGCTACCTCGACGCCCAACTGGCGCACCAATCGATTTTTAACGATCTCTGCCGGCTCTCTGGGCACCGCGAATCTAATTTTTTCAAATCTATATCACCTCCACGAGCACGGCCCGCTACGGCCGCTCCGCCGATGTACTTCCGCGTCGGCGCACTTCGCTCAGGAGACTTCGTGAATTCCACTCTCTACACCGCCGTACTGGCTGGCCTGGCACTCGTACTGGTCGCAATGTTCGCATTCGGGTGCTATTGGCTTGTCACTAAAGATCGTCCCGCTTCCCCTCAAACCCCAGCCCCTTCCTCGCCGTCGTCCACTGTGATCGACGAACACGATGAATGGGAAGCACAAGCACCGTGTCCCGATCATGCGCTGGACGCCCAACACAAGCCAGTTTCGGTATCGTCTAGCCATGCGGCATCCGCTCGATCGTCGTTCACACCGTCGGACTTCGATGAATCCATTTTTGGAGCCGCCTCACCCGCACCGGAGGCTCATCGCGCGCCGCCGCCCTCCGACTACTTCTCCTATGCGCCGCAGCCGGCGACGGAAACAACCCCATCCCCAGCGACCGCACATAGCTGCCCCCATTGCGGCTCGGCGCGTATTGAAACGCTCAATGTCGGTCGCAAGACCGGCGGTACGATCGGCAGCGTCGCCGGCGCGACCAGCGGTTTTGCCATGGCGCTGTCCGGCGCTGAAGCCGGCGCAGTCGTTGGCGCAGTCGGCGGACCGGTGGGTGCGGTGTTCGGTGGACTGGCCGGTGCGGTAATCGCCGGCCTCCTAGGCAGCGCGGCCGGATCTGTTGCCGGCTCCGCTGTCGGCGGTGTGCTCGACGACAACGTGCTCAACAACTATCGGTGTCTGACGTGCGGCCACGGCTTCGGCTCGACCCTTCGTTGAGACCGGTCCGTGCCTCTGATCCACGCAAAAGGTCGAAAGCACTTAATTTCCGAACGATCGGTTCGCGTCGGCAGGCCGTCGCACCGCGTCGCGTTCGCCCGTTCTCAGGAAACCCACCATGCCCTCTCCCCTCGATCACCTCGCCGCTTTCGCGCTCGCGTTCGTCGGCGGGGTCCCGGTGGCCGCCTGCCACTGCAAATACGTCGGCAAGATCCGCAAGGAGGTTCCGGCACATGCATGACCATCGCCCGCTCGACGATGACGAATTCGGCTCCGTCCATTCGTCACGATCGGACACCACTGAATCAGCTCAATACCGCTCTGGCTCGGCACCGATTTATCCGTGTCCGCAGTGCCAATCGCCCCGTACGGAGCCGCGCCATGTCGCACGACGTATTGGCGGAACCGTCGGTGCAGCGGCCGGCGCAACCGGCGCCGTCGCTATCGCTTTGTCTGGCGCGGAAGCCGGCGCAACGGCTGGATTGATCGCTGGTCCGATCGGCTCGGCATGTGGCGGCGTGGCCGGTGCGATCCTCGCCGACCTGATCGCTGGTGCGGCTGGTTGTGCAACCGGTGCCGCCTTTGGCGAAACCGTCGACCAAAAGATTCTCGACAACTGGCGATGCCTCACCTGCGGACGCACCTTCAGCATCCAGCCCCGCTAATTCGTCACTCGCATTCCCCTCACTGATTTGGTTCCGCTCGGCCTCGGCCGGGCTTTATGCACTGTGATTTTTGAATAGGAGTTTCGCCCATGCATCTCGTTCAATCGATGGCCTATGTCGGTGCCGAACCCTGGCACGGTCTTGGCAACAAGCTCGCCCCCAAACAACCGCTCGAAGTCTGGGCTCGCGCCGCCGGCATGGACTGGCGCATCGAAGAAGCCGAAGTACGCTTCGTCGCGGCCGGCAGCCGCAGCCTCGGCTCGATCCACGCGTTTCCCGAACAGAAAGTGCTGTACCGGTCGGACAACAAGGCGCCGTTGTCCGTCGTCTCCGCGCGCTATCAGGTCGTGCAACCCGAAGAGATTCTGGAGTTTTATCGAGACCTGACCGAGATCGGCGGTTTCCAGCTCGAGACGGCCGGTGTGCTCAAGGAAGGCCGCAAGCTCTGGGCGCTCGCACGCACGGGGCAGTCCGGCACTCTCAAAGGCAAGGATGAGGTCAACGGCTACCTTCTGCTCGCGACGGCCTGCGACGGCACGCTCGCGACGACGGCGCAATTCACGTCGGTCCGTGTCGTCTGCAACAATACTTTGCAAATCGCTTTAGGTAACAGCGCCGGCGCAATCAAGGTTTCACACCGATCGCAATTCGACGCTGCTGCCGTCAAACGCCAGCTCGGCATCGCCGTCTCCACGTGGGACGCGTTCATGGTCCGTGCCAAAGCGTTGTCCGAACGCAAGGTGACCCGCTCGGCGGCCGAGGCATTCCTGCGGCGCGTCTTGACCTACTCGACGACCAATCTTCCCGATCGTGAAGCGGTGGCTGTCAACGAGCGCGCGATCAAGGCGGTCGGTCAGCTCTATGCCGGACATGGAAAAGGCTCGGATTTGGCTTCGGCGTCGGGTACGGCGTGGGGTCTTCTGAACGCAGTGACAGAGTATGTCGATCACCATCGCCGCGCACGCACTGACGATCACCGCCTCGATGCCGCCTGGTTCGGGGCAGGCGCGACGCTCAAGCAACGCGCTTGGGACGAGGCCATGAAGCTTGTCGCATGACCGAGCCCATCCCGCCTCTGGCAGTCGACACGCGAATTCAGATTCCGCGCGGAGCAGGGTTACGGTTCGGCGGCCGTTACGCCACGATCCTGCAAATCAAACCTCAGGGTACGACTGCCCACCTCGGAAACGGCAAGCTCGTGACGTTCGCGTACGACGCATTGCAAGACGCCATTCGCCGTATCGGTTCCGAATAGCGCGCGCCCAACCCATCACCTCTCGCCCGGTCAGATTCGCTCTGCCGGGCTTTTTTGTTTTCGGAGCAAACCATGACGACACCTCACCCTGAACCACCCCGTGCACGTAAGCACGCACTGAAGCTCGTCAAGACGCAAGAGCTGAGTCGCGACGACTGGCTCGCCGTGCGCCGAACCGGCATCGGCGGATCGGATGCCTCTGCTGCGGTCGGCCTCAACCCATACATGAGCGCACTGGAATTGTGGCTCGACAAGACCGGCCGCGCCGACGGCCTGCCCCGCCCTGACCCGGATGATACGACGTCGCCGACGTACTGGGGAACGCTACTGGAGCCGATCGTTGCTGCGTCGTACACGAAGCAGACTGGCAACCGAGTTCGGCGCGTAAACGCCGTGCTGCGGCATCCCTCTATCCCGTTCATGCTCGCGAACATCGATCGCGAAATCGTCGGCGTTCCGGACGTACAGATTCTGGAATGTAAAACGGCCGGCGAGTTTGGTGTGCGACTCTGGCGAGAAGGCGTGCCCGAGTACGTGCAGATCCAGGTGCAGCACCAGTTGGCCGTGACCGGTAAAACGGCGGCGCACGTCGCCGTGCTGCTCTGTGGTCAGGCGCTCGAAGTGCATCGGATCGAGCGCGACGACGCGTTGATCGGTCGGCTCGTCGAACTGGAGGCGCGTTTCTGGCGCTTCGTGGAAACCGACACGCCGCCGCCAGCGGACGGATCGGAATCGGCTGATCGCGCGCTACGCCACTTGTATCCCGGCAACGGCGAAACGATCGACTTCAGCGACGACCGGATGCTGTCCTCCGTATTCGCCGATCTGGTCGCCGTGCGAGCCGAGATCGAGACGCGCCAGCAGCTCGAAGCGCAGTTCAAGCAGACAATCCAGCAAGCCATGGGTGACGCAAACCGGGCCGTATTCCAGACCGGCGCCGTGTCATTCAAGCGCAGCAAGGATTCGTCTGGCGTCGATCTGGCTCGTCTGCTGGCCGATCACCCCGAGTTCGAAACGCAGTACGCCATCTCGAAGCCGGGTTCCCGACGTTTTCTCGTTTCCACCTGATTCCAATCCCCATGACCAACCTCGAATGTCTCACCGAGATCATGACGTTCTCGCGATACGGCGCGCTCGCACAAGCGTTCGTGATGGATGCGCTCAGCCAGCACGCGGAGCGCGTTGCGACAACACCACCCGATCAGTTGCAAGCCAACCCAATGGTCAGTGCTCGTGCCTGGCAGGGCGTCGCCCTGGAAATCCACGCCAAGCTCGAAGCGCATTTTTCCCGATAGTCTGCATCGCTCGCAGTTCCCTTCCCCCTTTTTTCTATTTTGAGGACCACCATGCTCAAAGGTCTCGCCATCACGCCGCCCGTTGTCGGGCGAATCTCCATTGGGCGCATTGTCGAGAAGAATGGCAAGCGCGTTCCGGAAATGGATGACCAGTTCACCCTCACCACCCAGGTGCAGCAGCGCGGTGAATGGATGCTGCACCCGCTGAACGAGACGCTGCGCAAGGCCACCTCCGGCAAGCTGCGCGCGATACCGGTGCGTGTGCTGTTCAACGATCCGGATCTGAACCTGCGTGCCGACTACACGCTGTTCGATCGCGATACCGGCCGGCCAGTCTGTGTCGGTAACGGAGAACAGTGCCGACGCGTCACCGATGCTGGGATCGAAGCGATGCCCTGCCCGTCGCCGGATGGCTGCACATTCGGTCGTCAAGGCAATTGCAAGCCTTACGGGCGCTTGAACGTAATCGTCGGTGACGACGATGAGATGGGCTCGTTCATCCTGCGCACGACGTCATACAACAGCATTCGGACGCTGGCTGCGCGTCTGCACTATTTCCGTGCCGTATCGGGCAATCTGCTCGCCTGTTTGCCGCTGGAGTTGAAGCTGCGCGGCAAGTCGACCACGCAGAGCTACCGGTCGGCGAGGCGTGCCGCTCGGCACGCCTCTTAACGCTTCATCCATTCTTTTTTTCCCTTAGAAGAGAGCCGTTCGATTTCTAGACGACTACAAGATAACGCCCGCTAGTGGCTCGCAACAACTCAACGTAGATAGCATCCACAATCGATCGTTCAGGTGCATTCCAAGTCAGACTTGAACAACAACATCTCCCCCTTACCTCCACGCAATTATCCTGATCGGCGAACCAGCAAGCCGACACAGATCTAAATCCCATAGAAAAGATCGCCAATAGAATGTTTTTTCACAAATGTGCATTGTCGCCACGCCACTTCAGTGGCAAGATTACCTCACAACTTACTTTAGGATCGACAATGGCCGTCAGCTTTGGACTTGCGAAAAAAATAATCGAACACCCCAGCTACAATCTTGGACTAGCGCTGCCTTTCGTTGCCGCATTCTATCTACTCAACGATCAAGCACCAGTAGTATTACCACTGTTCAATTATGCGCTTGGCGAACAGCTTTCTATGGCACTCAAGATTCTAGGTGTTGCATTTTACTACACATCGTTTCTCTTCTTTTTTGTATTGGCAGGCGGATTCTCGTATCTAACAGAATCATCGAGATTGTACTATGCCTACCCGATCATGATCATCGTCGTATCCATAATTTCCTTCACTACACAGCAAGACGTCCCTAGATTTTTCCTATTATTCGGCACACTCGCCATCTGCTTTCTCTTGCTATCACGCTTCAATGATGGCAACGTGTCTCTATTGCTAGTTGCGGCAACCGGTGGGGCAATGTCATTACTGAGCTTCGTGGCAGGCATACTTTGGTTTGAGGGGCACTTCGTGTTCAACTCGGCAATTGCCAGCCTCTTTGGCTTCGCCATGCTAACTCCAGAATCACTGAAACTAGGATGGCCGATGCTAATTACTGTTGGATACGTTGTATTTTACGCAGTCTTTCAGACCAGTGAGCTTTGGAGCGAAATTATTACATGATCATCCGAATAAAAATTTAATCCAAGACTTGCCACACTTAATCCGAAACATCGCCTAGGCACTGAATCACGGCCTTTGACACAAAGCATAATGTCTCCGGATTTGCAACAGCAGCCCAAGAGCATCGTCAATCGCCCAGACCTTGCACTCCGTGTGTCCGATAACGCAGCAATGCTCCGTTTGACCTCACACACTCGGATACAATCACGCTCGCGGCGCTGCGGCATGCCGATTCTCGGTCCCGTAGCTCAGTTGGTTAGAGCAGTCGACTCATAATCGATTACGCGCCCTACGTCACGAGCACTGGACAAGCCGTTCAATTGTCGCAACGCGGCACCGGCGACCGACGGCCGCGCTGGTCAACTGCTCGCGTGGCATGTTGGCGACACCGCGGGCATGAGCGAGGACGGTCCATCGGCCACCGGTCAGTCGCTTTTCATTCAATATCGGCTATTTCAACGCTGTTGCCGGTCGGAAAGCGCTCGAATTGAGATACCTCATGCATACGCATCCATTTCGTTGACGAACGTATCCGCCAGTGCATACAGCGTGTCAAAATCGTAGGCTCTCCCGATCTTCGGTGTCCAATACCGCCCATGAGCAATCCAATGTCGGTATTTGAATGCACCCTTGACCTGACCAATAAGGCCCTTCGAAATCGTTGTGCAGTCTTGCCAGAGTGTGAGAATGTCATTCTCAAGCTTTGCTTTGTTCGCCTTCTCTTGGTGAAGTGCCCGCATCGCTTTCGATAGTTCATCTTTACGGCGTTCGTACACTCGCGTCAGATAATCAACCCTGATGGCGGCCTCCAACGAAGCCATCACCGTCATTGAGCTTCCCAAATCCAACTCATCAAGTGAATTTTCACGCGCCTCGATGATATTTTCCAAAGCAAAGCGCGCATACAACGCATCCGATCCGCTTGAGAAAAACTCAAACAAGGCAGCCTTCATGTTGTCATGATGCGCAGCCACCGCCTCTATGGTCAACTCCTGTCGAGAAAAGCTAACCCTGTCATTCATCCACGCCCCCCATGACCCCCATCAGTGCGCTACGAAACGAATCTTCATTAAGAGTTGTATAGATTATCCGGGGCGGCGGCGTCGCGATCTTCCATACCCACTGTTCCGGCGGAACACCCGGCTTCGATTCAGGACGAGGCTGACCAGGCTCGACAATTGTCACGGTGACTTTTACCTGGGTGGAGTCCGGAGGAACGATAACGAGCTTTGCTATGCCCCTTGGACCAATCATATCAACCCGCCCCCGAGCCCCAAGAAGAAACGTACCCACGGGCTTGAGCTTCACGAGATGACGCCCAACAATAAGATCCGCCCCTTTGGCGACATAGCTCCCCAAAAGCTCCTCATGCAGGTTGTACTCCGTCGGGACAAACGAAATGGTGCCATCTTTTAGGTACGCGTCTAGACTGCGGCGAACCAAATCGAAGAGCGTATCGAGTTTGAGAAGCCAAGTCTGCTTTTCCCGCTCAAGATCAAGCTTCCCCTCCTCCTTGTTAGCAGAGCTCGCTTGCTCCCGGATAAAAGAATCAAAACTGTCACTCATGATGGTCTCGCTATGAAGTGGTGGAATCTCGCTGTCATTATCGCTCGGGTTGCGGTTGGAGAGCGACAATTCAACGCCCGTACCCCGAGCCGAATTCAACGCCACTCCGTCGGCCTAGCTATTTCAGCTAAGGTCAGAACACCCTGACCACGTCACCGTGCCGAGCAACCACGCGCATTTGTTGTGACCCCATTTATTCACCGCAATCTTTGCACGACTTTGATCGCATTCACATCAGGCCCCCTCAATCGAGGCAAGCGCAAATGTGTCGACGCTCGTCACATCCTTAGAAACATCCGCCGCGAGAACACCCAGAAATTTCCTTTGTTCCCATCTGCCCCATGTGGAACCTCGACCAACTTTACTGATCATTCTGCCTCGCGAATGTCGAGACCGCCGGTAACCGCATTCGCACCGTTGCATTCTTGATCGGCGTCGTAGAATCAGCCCTCATTACACTTGACGCGAATGTCGAGCGATGGACCATAACGCTAGAAGGCAGTGCAACGCTTTCGCGCGAGAATGTTGCCGCGCTCAGTCGTACGAAAAAAACTATTATCTCTAAACGAATCTTCTTACGGCGTCATTGCTCACTTCAAACTCCGAAAGGAATTGCGCAAGGGACGCAGCATTAACCACGAACACAGTATGCTCCTTAGCCCGGGCGACGTCGTAGAAGCCACCAGCCAGTGTCAATTGCGAATCCAACGGTCGTGCACTCAGTTGCTTTCTGAAGCGTAAGAACGGCACCTCCAGGAATTCTGTTGATGCCACCTTTCCATCAGTCACAGATACTTCCTCGGGATTGAACGTGCAGACCTTCAGCGTCGCGGTCGTGACGATGACGCCGAAACACATCCGGAACAAGTCGAATTGCTTCGCCATGTACGCCTGATCTTCGATCGCATAAGCCTCTGTCGCGGACACCAATTCGGCAGCGACCCGCTCAAGCATCGGCCTCGATTTCGAGTCTTGTCCATGGACAACACAAAATGCGGATTCAGGCGTCGACGGATCAAGCGTCAGATCCGTCCAGCCAGCGTGTTTCAACTCATTGCTCGAGAAATGAGTGACCCATGCCTTGGCATGCCTGCGAAGAGGCGAGCCTGTGTTGGCCTTGAGAAAGATCCAGGATGATTCCAAAACCCTCTTGCACTCAACAACCATGACAGTCGTGCGATGCCTGTCTTCAAGTACGATGTCAATGAATCCGCCGTCGCCATCAAATTGATTTTTCCAGGCATGCTCCACAAATCGGACGCTCCAACCGTGGGAATCTTTTGTCTTTTCGATCTGGGCGACTACCCCCATCTGCAACGGGAAGCCGGATTGATTAACGATGTCGGTGAGTTTATTGGTGTCCATGTGCTGAAAGAACGCGCAGTTATTTTGCCAGTTGTCGCGAAAGCTTCTGGGACTCGCGCCGAAGCAGTTCGCCTGCCTGCCACAAGCCCAGAGCCGCTCGAAAGCCAGTGGCATCGACAGTAGCCCTCAACGCCCCTTCGGCACCCTTGCAATCTGAGCCTTCAACGATAGCGTGAGATTCAGTTTATGCTTCGTAAACGTTGAATGGCGATATTTGTCCGGGTCTTTCGACTCCTCACGCTCTCCAGGCTTCGCCTTCCATACGCCGAGCACGACAACCTCCATGTCCTCTTCAATGCCTTCGAACCAATCTGCATGATCCGTCCAGATGCTCGGTTCCACGCTCATGCCATGCGACTCGTCTTCAGCATCATCGCCGTACTTCGGAATATGGAGATTTATCACGCTTTTCGGTCGCCCGTTGACGATCGGACTCCGCTTTGATTTAACGACACCGTGCAATGCAATCGGATGCTTGACGGTCTGAAGTGACACCGCCCGATACGCTTCCATGTACCGCTCCGCCTCGAAGTAGAACGAGGACCATGGCACCACCGTATTTCCCTCGAATACCAGTTCCAGGTATTCCGCGATGTTCTGGTCGTCGTCACACGCGGCTCGAAGCAAGAGCACGTTCTTCGCGGAATTGATGTAGGCGGGTAACTTCCCAGACTTTCGCTGATAAACCGCTCCGCCTCTACGTGCCGCGCCGGCCGGCGACGATGACGCGGGCTTTCCCGCCGCAGATAACGCCTCGGCAATCATCATGAGACGGAGACGATACTTCCCCTCTTGCAACGCCTCGATCAACCCCTCCGATGGCGTGACAAGCTTCTTGATTTTGCCTTCGATTGCATGAGGGCAACCGCCAGTATGTTCCTGTTCCTTCAGGAGACGAAAATAGGCGTCGACCTTGATGTCCTTGTTATGTCGTTCACACGCATATGCGCTCTGGAACGTGACTCCCGCAGAACAACTCAAGCACCGCAACGGCTCGACGCCCTTGCCTTTCGAATATGTCTCCGCCGCCCATTCTTGACCGCGCGCATCAAGCGCCGATGCCATCCTGATTCCCATCGCACCTCCACGTCACCCCGAACATATTGGACGCCGAAATTCGGCGTTGCGCCCGCAACAAGTTGACTGCGGTCGACATTAGAGCGACCTGCGGACATCGAGTTCGCTTCGAACAACCTCCTGCCGCAGCGACTTGTTAACGCTCGTATGGGTGAATCACCTTCCCATCGTCAGCGTCCTCGCCTTCGCTGTAGGCTTCACGCGAACGATCTGGCCGTCGTCCTTCGCGAAATACCAGACGACGTACTCGATCAATCTGGCGACCTGCACGGCATCCGAGCAGTCGATCGGATCAATCGCCCAGCGCCCTGCGGCTCTGAGCTTCGCCTGATCGGCTCTTTCGTGGCAGTCGTACATCAGGCCTTGCCCGCGCGTCACTCTGCGCCAGCGATCGGCGATCCGATACTTCATTTGGAGCAATTCGGCCTGGCTCACCTGGGCTCCATCGAAGAAGAAGATGCAGTGGAAGTGGTTCGCGCGATGATCTCCGCCTGTCTCGAGCTTGCAGACATGGCCGACCATGTGATCGAACAGCGCCCGATCGGCTCGGAAACAAGTCGGAACTCATTCAGAACCAGTTTTGTTTCCGAGCACGAATGGGCTCGCGGCGCGCCGCTTTTGCTCCGTTGCTTTCTCCACTTCCTGATTGACCCAGTTGTTGACGGTGCGTTCGGTGACACCGTATTTCTTCGCTACCTGGGCCGCGAAGTCCTGTTCCTGCGATTCCTTCAAGTCCCAGTACAGCTTCACGGCGGCTGCGCGTTCGGCAGCGCTATGTTTGCTGACGCCGATTCGCCTCTTGGAATTGCCCTCCGACAATTCTGATGCTCCATCCTTCTCGACCTCGCTGTTGAATTGCGTCATGATGTCCGGTACAACTGCGTCAGGCGCGTCGTCACCGTACTCGAATCCATGTCGCTTCAGATAGGCAATAGCTTGCTCACGCGGAATGAACGTGCCAGCCATCAGAGATCAACACACTCTGCCAAGCGTGGTAATACGGACTCGAGATCGGGGCACCGGGAGATGTCGGGATCGGAACTTGACGTGTCACGATTTTTCCGATTACGCAATCGATACCTTCAAGGCCCTTCTCGCCGGTTGGACAAACGGCGTCAGCAATGGCGTAGGAAAAATCTCGGAAGTCGATGAGCGGATCGGACGAGAGTTTGACTCGAACTTGCACTTTGGCCCCGTTTGTGTGCGTTGGCAATGTGTCAAGTATAAGGGCCGGCCTTTTCGTCGCCCCCCCTCTGCGCCTGCGACATCGCATGATGCGAAAGCAAGCCAACGTCCCTAACCCCAGCCACATCCTCCTATCGCAAGCCCAAATCGAATGATAGGCTGCGCGATGGGCCAATAAATCCGATACCGAATAACCAATTGAATTTATTGGCTTTATCCGCTACTCTTGGCAGAGGTCATGGAAATCGGATAGCGGGGCCCGCGAACACGGAACCGGATGTCGAACGGAATCGGTGGTCGGCCATTGTCGCATGCCCCGTTGCCGATTCAGCCTATTCGTCGCCCGACAGCCCGTTGCCCTCTTCAAAACGCGTCACGCCCTTCAGCGCGCGCAGCTTGTCGCAGATCGCCTGGTATTCGAGCGCCGACACCCGCGCGAGCGCGATGCGCACCTCGTCGTGCTCGCCCGTGTCGTCGGCACGCTGCACGATGAACTGCTTCACGCGCGCACTGTCCGGGCCGAGCGCCGCATGCAGCGAATCGAAGTTCAGCGTGCCGCTCACGACCGTCAGCGCGACCTGACGGCGCTGCCGCACCGTGAAATAGCGCCGCTCCAGCGGCTTGATGCCGGCCAGGATGATCAGGATGATGATCGTCGCCGAAATCGACGCGACGTACAGCCCGCCCCCCACCGCAAGGCCGATCGCGGCGACCGACCACAGGCTCGCGGCGGTCGTCAGCCCGCGCACGATCTCGCCGCGCAGCAGGATCGAACCCGCGCCGAGGAAGCCGATGCCCGACACGACCTGCGCGGCGATCCGCGACGGATCGAGCATGATGTGGTCGCTGCTGCCGAGCACGTCGGCGAAACCGAACGCCGACACGATCATGATCAGCGTCGAACCGACACAGACGAGCATGTGCGTGCGCAGACCGGCGGCCCACGACAGGCGCTCGCGCTCGAAGCCGATGACGCTGCCGAGCGCCGCCGCGAGAACGAGCCGCATCACGAGTTCCAGGTTGCTCAGCATGCGATTTATCTCCTTTTTTGGTGCCGGCCGCGCGGAATGTTTTATCCTTGGCCCCGGCCGCGCCGATCCTCCGGGCCGCGCCGACACGTTTCGAACCCAGCGCTCAACCCCGTCATGTCCGTTTCCGACTCCGCTTCCGCCCAGGCCGCCCAGCTGCGCCACCATTTCGCGCACGTCGTCTTGCCGATCTGGCGGGGTTCAGGGTTCGACCAGACATTGCAACTGCCGTTCGAAGCCGTCGATCCGGCCACCCACGCGCCGCTGCCCGTGACCCGTTATCGCGCAATGGCGTGCGCACGGCAACTGTTCGTGTTCGCGCAGGCCGGCGACACCGCGCATGCAGCCACGCTGTTCGACGCGCTGGGCCGGCGCTTTCGCGACACGCGCCACGGCGGCTGGATCTACAGCGTCGACGCGCAGGGCGCGCCGCTCGACACGACCAAGGATCTCTATACGCACGCATTCATCGTGTTCGCGTGTGCCGCCTGGTACGCGGCGTCGGGCGACGCCGCCGCGCGCACGACGGCCGAGGAGACCGCCGCGCTGATCCGCGACCGTTTCGCGCCGCATCCCGGCGACGCGCTGCTCGATGCGGCGCGCCACGCCGATTTCTCGTCATCCGGCAGCGGGGCGCTGCAGAATCCGCTGATGCACCTGACCGAAGCCTGGCTCGCGGCTGCCGATGCATTCGGCGACGCGGCGTTCGACGACGCGCTCGCGCACACCGCGCAGGCCGTCGAGCGCACGTTCGTCGACGCGGCGACCGGCTGCGTCGCCGAGCTGCCGCTCGGCGCGGCAGACAACCGTTTCGAGCCCGGTCATCAGTTCGAGTGGTTCTATCTGGTCGATGCGGCCGGCGCGCGGCTCGCGCAAACGGGGCTCCCCGCTGCGCTGTCGCGCGCGTTCGGCTTTGCGGAGCAATACGGTGTCGATCCGCAGACGGGCGGCGTCTGCGCGGCGCTCGATGCGCAAGGCGCGTGCGTCGACGGCACGCAGCGGATCTGGGCGCAGACGGAGTACCTGCGCGCGCTCGCGACGCACGGCGGCACGCCGGCCTCCGCGCCGCTCGCACGGCAGATCGAGCGCTTCGCCGCGCGCTTCCTGCATCCGCGCGGCTGGTTCGAGTGCAAGACGGCTGACGGGCAGGTGTCGCGCGCCGACATGCCGTCGACGACGCCCTACCACCTCGCGACCGCCTACGCGGCGCTGCCGGCCGGTTCGTAACCCGTCCCGGCGAACGACGACGCCGCGCGTTCGTCGCGCGCGGCACGGCCGTCGCCCAGTTCGAATACCGACACGGCCTGCATCAGGTGCGCGGTCTGGTCGTTCAGCGACGCGGCCGCCGCCGCGACTTCCTCGACCAGCGCCGCGTTCTGCTGCGTGAGCTGATCCATCTGCGTGACGGCCTGGTTCACCTGCTCGATCCCGACGCTCTGCTCGACCGACGCCGAGGTGATCTCGGACATCGTCTGCACGACGCGCGTGATCGACGTCGACACCGTCCGCATCGCTTCGCCGGCGCGCTCGACGAGCTCCGCGCCGCCGTTGATCTGCGCGACCGAATCCTCGATCAGCGCCTTGATCTCCTTCGCCGATTGCGCGCTGCGCTGCGCGAGCGAGCGCACTTCGCCCGCGACGACCGCGAAGCCGCGGCCCTGTTCGCCGGCCCGCGCGGCCTCGACGGCCGCGTTCAGCGCCAGGATGTTGGTCTGGAACGCGATGCCGTCGATCACCGAGATGATCTCCGCGATCCGCCCCGAGCTCTGCGCGATGCCGCGCATCCGGTCGATCACGCTGTCGACCACGCCGCCGCCGTGGCTCGTCGCCTCGAGCGCCGCGTCGGCCAGCGCGCTCGCCGCGCGGGCGCTGTCGGTGTTCTGACGGACGGTTGCCGTCAGCTCCTCCATGCTCGCGGCCGTTTCCTCGAGCGACGCGGCCTGGGTGCCGGTGCGCGCCGACAGGTCGGCGTTGCCGCCCGCGATCTCGCCCGCGCCGAGGTGGATCGCATCGGACGCCTGGCGCACCGTGCGCACGGTGCCCGCGATGCTCGTCTGCATCGTCGCGAGGCCGCGCAGCATCCGGTCGATCTCGAACACGCCGCCTGCCCGCACGACTTCATCGAGCCGGCCCTGCGCGATCCGCTCGAAATGGCGGCCGGCTTCTTCCAGCGGCGCGACGACCGCGCGGCGCGCGGCCGCGTAGATCGCCGCGCTCGCCACGAGCATCGCCACCAGCAGCACGATGCCGACCGACTTGAACCACAGCATGCCGCCGTCGATCGTATCGAGCGCCGAGCGGCTCGATGTGCCGCCGTAGTCGGTGAAGCGGCGCAGCTCGGCGATATAGGCGTCCTGGATGCCCTGCGTCGGCTGGTCGAGGAATGCCTGGATGTTGTCGGCGTCGAGGAACTGCACGAGTTCGCCCAGCGCGCCGCGCAGCGCGCGATAACGCTCGGTGAGCGCCGCGACGCGCGCGCGGTTGGTCTCGTCGACCGGCTGCACGGCCGTCAGCGCGGCGAACGCCTTGTCGGCTTCCGCGAGCGACGCGCCGGCATGGCGGATGATGTCGTCCGGCTTCGGGCCGCCGCGCACCATCCGCGTGCCGGCGCGCGACAGGTTGATGCGCGCGTCGAGCAGTTGCTGGGTGGCCTGGCTCGCCGCGCCGACCTGCGTGATCGCGACGTTCGACAGGTCGTCGACGCCGCTGCGCGTCGACGTGAGCGCCCAGAAGCCGAGCGCCTCGATCGCGAACAGGAAAAGGCAGAACACGGTCAACACGCCGAGCAGACCCGACGCGAGCTTGATTTTTCCGAACATGGGGGAGATTCCTGGAAAGCGGACGATGAGGCAATGCCCCGGCATTAGCGGCATTTCTTCGTCGGACTTTAGGACCGGGAGACGGCAAAGTTCACGTTGCTCGTGCATTCCCGCGGAATCGCCGGCAAACCGGGGGATCTTCGGTATTCGACGCAATAATCGCGTCGCATCGCGCCGGAATTTGCACGAAATGCGGACGAATTTCCTTGCTTATCCGCAGCCCCCTTCCTAGAGTTCAGCGCAAGCGGGCGCTCATTTCGAAGGAAGTTCGATGACCGACATCACGGATCACGCGCGCGGCGCATTGCGCGCGCAACCGTTCAGCATGCTGCTGGGCACGGAGCTGATGCATATCGGCGACAACGAAGTGTCGCTGTGCCTGCCCGTGCGCGAGGAACTGCGGCAGCAACACGGGTTCGTGCACGGCGGCGTCATCAGCTACCTGGCGGACAACGCGCTGACGTTCGCCGGCGCGCTCGTGCTGGGCCCGCGCGTGATTACGGCCGAATACAAGATCAACTACCTGCGGCCGGCCGTGAACGGCACGCTCGTCGCGCGCGCGAAGCTCGTGTACGCGGGCCGGCACCAGGCGACCTGCCAGTGTCACGTGTTCGTCATCGACGGCGATCACGAACGGCTCGTCGCGATCGCGCAAGGCACGATCAACCGCGTCGGCGACGGGAAGATGCCGGATGCGCCGGAAGAGACGGCCTGACGGGCGGCACCGGCCGGTTCGACGAGACAAGCCGCGAAACGCCGAAGCCACGGCGCGTGTCGCACGGCCTGGCCGAAGGAATGCGAGGATTTTCGAGCCGTTCGGCAAGTCTCGCCTCGAACCGATCGCGAACGGTGCGGTCGAGCTTCTTCCACGCCTTCAACGCAGGTTCGAGCAACGCGAACTCAAAGGTCAACCAGTTTGACCTTGACGACTTTCCCGTTGGCGCGCGAATCGACGAGCGCGTTGTCTTCGATATCCTCGAGACGTTCGACCATCGCCTCCCATGTCTTCGCCGGGACGCAGTAGAACGCAGGTTCGTTGTGGCTCAGGATCGCAACCGGGAAGCCCTCGCCCGCCGCCACGGTTCCCATCGGGTTCCGCTTCAGCTCCGAAACGCTCGCCGTCACGCTGGCCAGAATGGTGTGGAGCATGTCCGCTCCTGATTCGATCGAAATTTCACCGTACCTTGTTCGGTACCAACTTTGGCTCTATCCAGAATGCCCTCACGATAACGCCGGGTTTGCTCCCTCACCGCGAGCTTCGACGCGCTACTCGGCCTCATCCCCCGCCAGCGGCAAAAACCGCGGCGCCACCCGCGCCCGCACGTGGCCGTTCTCGTCCGTTCGATAGATCCCGCGTGCGACGTTATGCGGATGCGCGACCGCATCCGCCACGCTCAGCAGCGGCGCGAAGCACACGTCGGTGCCTTCGAGCAGCGCGCGCCAGTACGCGGACGGCTGCTGCGCGAACACGTCGGCGAAACGCGCCTTCAGCGCGGGCCAGCGTGCGCGGTCGTACTGCGATGCCGGATCGACGTCGGTCAGCCCGAGCCGTTCGACCAGCAGCGCGTAGAACGGGGGCTCGAGCGCGCCGATCGTCACGCACTCGCCGTCCGCGCAGCGATACACGTCGTAGAACGGCGCATCGTGGAACAGGCTCGGCTGCGCACCGTCGAGCTGCCCGTTCGCGCGTGCCCACAGCGCGAGCGAACCGAGCATCGACACGATGTCGACGATCGCGCCGTCGACCACCCGCCCCGGCCCGCCGCCGCGCACGTCGAACAGCGCGCAGACGATCCCGAACGCGAGCCCGAGCGCGCCGCCCGCATCGCCGACGACGGTTGGCGGCAACCCCGGCCGGCCGTCGCGCGGCGCGGACAGCGACAGCAGCCCTGTCAGCGCGACGTAGTTCAGGTCGTGCCCGGCCGCGGCCGCGAGCGGGCCGTGCTGGCCCCAGCCGGTCATCCGGCCGTACACGAGCTTCGGATTGCGGCGCGCGCAATCTTCAGGCCCGAGGCCGAGCCGCTCCATCACGCCGGGCCGCAGGCCCTCGATCAGCGCATCGGCCTGCGCGATCAGGTCGAGCGCGGCCTCGCGGCCGGCCGGCGACTTCAGGTCGAGTTCGACGATCGTCTTGCCTTCGCGCAGCAGGTCGCCGTCGCGGGCCTTCAATGCGTCCGGCGCGCTCGTGCGGCCGGCCGGGCGCGCGATCAGCGTGATCCGCGCCCCCATCCCCGCGAGCATCCAGCCCGCGAGCGGGCCGGGGCCGAGACCTTCGAATTCAATGATGCGGATGCCGGAAAGCGGCGCGTTCAATGACATGACAGCCTCGCTGAAATGCAGTCGGGACAAGAGCGGCGAAACCGCCCGATTCTATGCGAATGCCGGCGCGCGCCGGCCTCGGCCGGCTAGCCGGACGCCACATCCGGACGCTGCGCGTCCAGCGCCTCCCGCATCGCCCGCACGATCGCGTCGCGACGCGCGCCGATCCGCTCGACGGGCCCGGCCACGCCCATGGCCAGCGGCAGGCCGTTCCAGCCGTCCGCGATCACCATCGAGATCATCGCGGCGCCCTGCGTGACCGTATGCGCCGAATAGGAATAACCGAGCCGGCGCGTCTGTTCGACCTTGTCGAGCACGACGTCCTCGTCGATCGTCCTGCCCGATTTCCCGATCCGGCGAATGCTGCGCGATACGAGCCGGCGGATCGTGCTGTCCGGCTGAAGGCTCAGTAGCGCCCAGCCGAGCCCCGACATGCAGATCTCGCGACGCGTGCCGATCGGCGCGTAGAACTGGATCGGAATCGTATGCGAGCCCTCGACCGCGTCGATGTACTGCACGTACAGGTCGCTCTGCACCGCGATCACGACCGCCTCGTGCGTGCGCAGCGCCAGCCGTTTCGCGACGGCATGCCAGTGCCGCCGGCTGCCGGCCGCGGAATCGACGAGCGCTTCGCCGAGGTTGACGAGCCGTGCGGTCGGCGCATACGCGTGGGTTGCGTCGTCGTACGAAAGATAGCCGAGCGCCTTCATGCTGGTCAGCAGCGCCGCCGCGCTCGAACCCGGATACCCGCAACGCGTGGCGATCTCGCGCACGCTCAGCGGCCGCTGCAATGCGCTGAAGAGTTCCAGCACCTCGAACACGCGCGCCGCGCTCTTGACCACGTTTCCGCTCATCCCGCCCTCTCCGCTGCAACCGGGACGGGCCTTCCACATATGTGGAACGGAATTTCCCGCCGCCAACCGTCGTGACGATACTAGGCTTCGGCCCGCGGCGTGAAGCCCCGCGGCACAGAACACACGGAGACATCATGGCAGCCTTTCTGATCCGTGAACGGCAGGGCCCGATCCTGACCGTCACGATGAACCGTCCCGAAACCCGCAACGCCATTTCGGACACCGATGCGATCGACGCGCTGACCGAATGCTGCGACGACGCGAACCGCGACGAGTCGATCCGCGTGCTGATCCTGACCGGCGCCGGCACGACGTTCTCGTCGGGCGGCAACGTAAAGGCGATGCGCGCATTCATGGAATCGGAGTCGCACGACCTTGCCGCGATCCGGTCCGGCTACCGCCGCGGCATTCAGCGCCTTGCACGAGCGTTCCAGCAACTCGAGGTGCCGGCCATCGCGGCGGTCAACGGCCCGGCGATCGGCGCCGGCACCGACCTCGCGTGCATGTGCGACATCCGCATCGCCGCCGACCGCGCGCGCTTCGCCGAGAGCTTCATCGCCCTCGGCCTCGTGCCCGGCGACGGCGGCGCATGGTTCCTGCCGCAGATCGTCGGCGCCGCCGTCGCCGCGGAAATGTCGTTCACGGGCGATGCACTGGACGCGCAGGCCGCGCTGCGCTGCGGGCTCGTGTCGCGCGTCGTGCCCGACGCCGACCTCCTCGCGCACGCCCATGAACTGGCCGGCCGCATCGCCCGCCACTCGGGCACCGCGTTGCGCCTGACCAAGCGCCTGCTGCGCGAAAGCCGCCATGCAAGCCTCGACACGGTGCTCGACCTGTCGGCGTCGTACCAGGCGTTCGCGCACGCGACCCCGGAACATCGCGCGGCGGTCGACGCACTCTTCGCCGCACGCAGCTGAACCCCGACGCATCACGGCCGTGCAGCCGGCGCGTGCCGGTCTGCCGGCGCATCGCATCCCCATCGAAGGAGACATCGTCATGACCAGCAGTAACGAAGGCGCGCTCGCGGGCGTGCGTGTGGTGGACCTGAGCCGCGTCTATGCGGGGCCGTTCTGCGCGCAGACGCTCGCCGACCACGGCGCGGACGTCATCAAGATCGAACCGCCGCAGGGCGACGAAACGCGCGACTGGGGGCCCGCGATGCCGAACGGCCTCTCCAGCTACTACTGGGGGCTCAACCGCAACAAGCTCAATCTCGCGCTCGACCTGTCGCATCCCGACGGACGCGACGTGCTGTTCCGCCTGCTCGAGAAAGCCGATGTGCTGGTCGACAACTTCAAGCAGGGCACGCTCGAACGCTGGGGCATCGGCTACGAAGACTGCCTGCGCGAGCGCTTTCCGCGCCTCGTTCACTGCTCGATCTCCGGATACGGCACCGACGGCCCGCTCGCGCGGTTTCCGGGCTACGACGCCGTCGCGCAGGGCCTCGCCGGCTTCATGTCGATCAACGGCGAACCGGGCGGCATGCCGCTCAAGGTGCCGTTTCCGGTCGTCGACTTCGCGGCCGGCATGAGCGCCGTATCGAGCGTCCTGCTTGCGCTGGTCGAACGGACGCGCTCCGGCCTCGGCCAGCACGTCGACATCGACCTGTTCAGCACGGCGCTGTCGATGCTGCATCCGGTCAGCACGAGCTGGATGGCGACCGGCGAGGTTCCCGTCGCGACCGGCAACGTGTACGGCGCGATCGCGCCGTACGGCGTCTATCCGTGCAAGGACAAGCCGGTCGCGACCGGCGCCGGCAACAACCGCACGTTTGCGCGGCTCGTCGAAGCGCTCGGCGTGCCGGAGCTGGCGCGCGATCCGCGCTTCGCGACCAACGCGCAGCGCGTCGCGCATCGCGATGCGCTCGACACGCTGCTCGGCCAGCTGACCGCCGAGCTGCGTGCCGACGAGGTCGTCGAGCGGCTGATGCACGCGGGCGTCGCGACGGGGCCGGTGAACACCGTCGCCGACGCGTTCGGCCACCCGCAGGCGGCGCGCAACGCGATGTTCGTCGACACCGACACGTACACCGGCGCAGGCATCCCCGCCAAGCTTTCCCGTACGCCCGGATCGATACGCCGGCCGCCGCAGCCGTTCGCCGCCGACACCGACGCCGTGCTCGACGCGTTCGGTATCGACGCGGCGCGCCGGGACGCGTTGCGGCAGGCGGGCGTGCTCCACGACACGCGCGCGAATGCTGCCGGGAGCGCGTCATGACCACGCCGGGCGCATTTTCCTCGCTGACGGGCGACGACGCCCCGTCGATCCTGCGCAACGACGACGACGGCATCGCGTGGCTGACGATCCATCGCCCGCACGTCGCCAACGCGCTGTCCGCCGACGCGATCCGGCGCCTGTGCGACGAACTGGTCACGCTCGACGACAACCCGTCGATCCGCGTCATCGTGATCCGCGGCGCGGGCGAGCGCGCATTTAGCGCGGGCGTCGATCTCGGCGATCCCGAGATTCGCGGGATGCGGCCGATGCGCGGGCTCGCCCGCAACGTGCACGAGTTGATCCTGGAACTGCGCAAGCCAACCATCGCGGCCATCAACGGCTTCGCCGTCGGCGGCGGCTTTGAAATCGCGCTCGCGTGCGACCTGCGGATCGCCGCCGATCACGCGACCTTCGCGCTGCCCGAGGCGCGCGTCGGGATGGGCGCGAACTTCGCGAGCGTGCTGCTGCCGCGCCTGCTGCCGCGCGCGATCGCGATGGAGCTGCTGTTCACGGGCCGTCGCCTCGACGCGGACGAGGCGCAGCGCGTCGGCTTGCTGAACCGCGTCGTCCCCGCCGCCGCGCTCGACGACACCGTGCGCGAACTGGCGCGGACGATCTCCGAAAACGCGCCGCTCACGATCCGCCGCATCAAGGAAACCGCGACACGCAGCCAGGGGCTGCCGGCGGCCGCCGCGCTGCGGCTGGACGTCGGCCCCGACGTCTACGCGAGCGAGGACCGGATCGAGGGCGCCCGCGCGTTTCTCGAGAAACGCAAGCCGGTATTCAAGGGGCGCTGAACCGACGCGGCACGGCGGCACCCCGCGCGCAACCGCTCCCAGAACGCGGGCGCGCCACAACAAGACATGGAACGGAGACACCTTCATGCAACGGAAAGCATTCCTGATCGGCGCGTGCGTGCTGAGCGCCACGTCGGCGCACGCATCGTCGGTCACGCTGTACGGGATCGTCGACAGCTACGTCGAATTCGACCGCATCGGCAGCCTGTCGAGCCTGCGGCAAAGCGGCGGCGGATCGTCGACGAGCCGCATCGGACTGACGGGCGTCGAGGATCTCGGCGGCGGCACGTCGACGAAGTTCGTGCTGGAAAGCGGCTTCTCGCCGGCCGACGGATCGTTCCAGGGCGGCACGCTGTTCTACCGGCAGGCCTACGTGTCGCTGCAGAACACGCGCTACGGCGACCTTCGGCTCGGCCGCCAATACACGCCCGCGTTCTACATCGTGTACGACGGCGATCCGTTCGGGCTCAACGAACGGCTGTCGCCGCTCGCGCTGCTCGCGACGTCGACGGACACGATCACGAGCAACACGACGCCGCCGATTCCGCGCTTCAACCAGGCGGCGTCGTACCTGAGCCCCGACTGGAACGGCCTGCGCGTGATGGCCACGTACGGCTTTCCGACGCCCAACGCGCTGTCCACGCAGGCCGGGCGCAACTACGGCGCCGGGCTCCAGTACCGGATCGGCGGGCTCTATCTCGGCGCCGGCTTCCAGGGCGACACGTCGGCCGGCAACCTGGCGCCCGTCGTCTCGCCGTCGACGACGCGCCACTACGTGTTCGCGGCCAACTACGCATTCGCGCGCGTCAAGCTGTACGCCGCGTTCCTGTACGGCGTCGGCACGGCGGCGCACCTGCCGGCGTTCTCGACCGCGAGCGCCGGCGCGTCGATCAACGTCGGCGCGCTCGATCGCGTGCTCGTCTCGGTCGTGCGTCGCGACGTGAAAGGCTCGGCGAACGACGCGACCGCGCTCGGCGTCGGCTACGACCATCCGCTGTCGAAGCGCACGTCGCTCTACGCCCGCTATCTGTACGTGAAGAACGGCGGCGACGCCCGCAACACGGTCGTCGTCGGCCTGCAGCCGCAACCGGGCGGCACCGGGCAGGTGTTCGCGCTCGGCATCGCCCACCGCTTCTGACGGAGTGTCCATGACCCCGACCCTTTCCACTCACGCGGCCGCCGCCGGCGATCGCGCGACGCAGGCGCTCTACCGGCGGATCTCGCGCCGGCTGCTGCCGTTCCTGATCCTCTGCTACACGCTGTCGTTCATCGACCGGATCAACATCGGTTTCGCGCATGCGCAGATGGCCGCCGAACTGCACTTCTCCGACGCCGTCTACGGGCTCGGCGCGGGCATCTTCTTCATCGGCTACATGGCGTTCGAGATTCCGAGCAACGCGCTGCTGGCGCGGATCGGCGCACGCAAGACGATTGCCCGGATCATGGTGCTGTGGGGGCTCGGCTCGGCCGCGACGATGTTCGTCACGACGCCCGCGCAGTTCTACGCGTGCCGCTTCCTGCTCGGCGTGTTCGAGGCCGGCTTCTTCCCCGGCATCCTGTTCTATCTCGGCGCGTGGTATCCGCCGCGGCAGCGCGCGAAGGCGTTCGCGCTGTTCATGACCGCGCTGTACCTCGCCGGGCTGATCGCCGGCCCCGTGTCGGGCGCCATCCTCTCGTTCTTCGACGGCGCCGCCGGCCTGAGCGGCTGGCAGTGGCTGTTCCTCGTCGAAGGGCTGCCGAGCAGCGTGCTCGGCCTCGTCGCGCTGCGCTTTCTCGACGACCGGCCGGACGACGCGCGCTGGCTGTCGGACGCCGACAAGGCCGCGCTGCGCGCCGCGCACGCGCACGCCGAAGCCGCCACACCGGACGCGAACGCGGCACGGCCGCTGCTTGCCCACCGCGATTTCTGGCTGCTGTGCGCGGCCAATTTCGCGATCGCAGCCGCCGGCTACGCGCTCGTGTTCTGGATGCCCGTGATCCTGCATCGCGGCGGCCTGCATGGCGCGATGCGGATCGGGGTGCTGTCCGCGCTGCCCTACCTGTGCGGCATCGTCGGCATGCTCGCGATGGGCTGGCGCACCGAGCGGCGGCGCGAATGGCGCGGGCACGGCGCGGTCGCGATGCTCGCGTGCGCGGCCTCGCTCGCCGGGCTGGCGAGCACCGCCGGCACATCACACCTGATGATCGCGCTCTGCGTCGCGGTCGCCACGCACGCCGCGGCCCTGCCCGCGTTCTGGGTGCTGCCGGGGCTCGCGCTGCCGAAGCGCTCGATGGCGGTCGCGATCGCGGCGATCACGATGTCCGGCGCGATCGGCGGGTTCGCGAGCCCGTTCCTGATGGGCGTGCTCAACACGGCCACCGGGTCGATGCGCGGCGGCCTCTATTTCAACGCCGCGCTGCTCGCGGCCGGCGCCGTCGCCTTGCTCGGCACGCTGCGCACCCGCGCGGTGTCGCGTGCGAACGCCGGCTGACGGCATCGCCCCCCTTTACTCACCCTCATCGACTCCCATGAATTTCGACCTTGAACTCGAACACCGGATGATCCGCGACCTCGTCGCACGTTTCGTGCAGGACGAGCTGATCCCGCTCGAAGCAGCGGTCATGGCCCGCGAGGCCGACGGCCAGCGCTTCGGGCTGCTCGACGAAGAACGCGCCCACCTCGACGAGCGTTCCCGGCAGCTCGGCCTGTGGGGCCTCGACGCGCCGCTCGACGCCGGCGGCTCGGACCTGCCGGCCGTCGCGATGGTCGGCGTCAACGAAGCGATCGGCACGACCGTGACGCCGTACATCCTGCCGCCCGATTCGCCGAACCTGCGGATGCTGTGCGACGTGGCCGACGACGCGCAGCGCGCGCGTTATCTCGAACCGTACGCACGCGGCGTCACGCGTGCCGCGATGGCGATCTCCGAACCGGGCGCCGGCTCGGACCCGGGCGCGCTGTCGACGACGGCCGTGCGCGACGGTGACAACTGGGTGCTGAACGGACGGAAGATCTGGATCAGCCACGCGCCCGAAGCCGACTGGACGATCGTGATGGCGCTCACCGATCGAAGCAAGGGCAAGCGCGGCGGCATGTCGGCATTCATCGTCGACCGCGGCACGCCCGGTTTCATCATCGAACGGCGGATCCCGATGATCGGCGGGCTGTCGACCTACGAAATCGTGCTGGACGACTGCCGCATTCCCGCCGCGCAACTGCTGGGCCAGGAAGGTGCCGGCTTCGCGCCGATGCAGGCACGGCTCGCGAACCGGCGGCTGGAGATGGCCGCATGGTGCATCGGCCGCGCCGAGCGCGCGGTCGCGATGCTGTGCGACCATGCGAAACAGCGCAAGACCTTCGGCGTGCCGCTCGCGGAACGCCAGGCGGTCCAGTGGTGGGTCGCCGACGCGCTCACGCAGATCCACGCGTGCCGCCTCATGACCTACGAAGCGGCCGTGCGCGTGGATGCCGGCCAGGATGCACGCACGCAGATCTCGATGGTCAAGGTGTTCGCCACCGAAATGGCGTCGAGCGTCATCGATCATGCGATGCAGACGCTCGGCGCGATGGGCATGACGAAGGAAATGCCGTTGCAGCAGATGGCCAGCGAAGCGCGGCTGATGCGCATCTTCGAAGGCCCGACCGAGGTGCACCGCTGGGTCATCGCGCGCAGCGCGCTCTGACCGCGGCGCACCGCCCACCTTCACGATGGAGCCATGCGTTGGACACCCTGCATCTCGTCGACCCTGAAATCCGCCCGCTGCTCGAGACCTGGCCGACCGTCACGCTCGGCATCGACAACCTCGCGCAGTCGCGCGAACGCGTGCTGCCGCTGCCGCCGCCCGACCTGGCCGGCAGCACGCTCGAACACCGCACGGTGCCCGGCCCCGCCGGTGCGCCGGACGTCCCGGTCCTCGTCTACCTGCCCGACCATCACGCGCGCCCGCTCCCGGCGATCGTTCACCTGCATGGCGGCGGCTTCGTGCGCGGCAAGGCGAAGGATCTCGAGGCGGTGCACCGGCCGCTCGTGACGCAGCTCGGCTGCGCGCTGATCTCGATCGACTACCGGCTCGCGCCTGAAACCGTGTTTCCCGGCGCGATCGAGGATTGCTACGCGGCGCTCGCGTGGGTCTTCCGCCACGCCGATACGCTCGGCATCGATGCGTCGCGGATCGGCGTGGCGGGCGAGAGCGCGGGCGGCGGACTCGCCGCGTCGCTGGCGCTGCTGGCCCGCGACCGCGGCGAATACCGGCTCGCGTTCCAGCATCTGATCTACCCGATGCTCGACGATCGCACCTGCACGCGCACGCCGCACCCGCATGCCGGCGAGTTCGTCTGGCACGCGGCCAACAACCGGTTCGGCTGGACCTCGCTGCTCGGTCACGCGCCGGGCATCGACGGCGTGTCGCCCTACGCGGCCGCCGCGCGCGCCACGCGGCTCGACGGCCTGCCGCCCGCGTTCCTGTCGGTCGGCTCGCTCGACCTGTTCCTCGACGAAAACCTCGACTATGCGCGGCGCCTGCTCCGCGCGGGCGTGCCGACCGAACTGCACGTGCTGCCCGGCGGCGTGCACGGTTTCGACATCGTGCCCGGCGCGCGCATCGCCGAAACGGCGCGCCGCCTGAGCCACGACGCGCTGCGCCGCTTCCTGCACGGCTGACGAAAACGACGCGGGCGGCCGAAGCCGCCCGCATCCGCGCCGATACCGCCGGCAACGATCAGAACGCGTCGCCCGGCACCCGCACCCAGCCTTCCATCAGCACGCGCGCGCTGCGGCTCATGATCGCCTTGGTGACGGTCCACTCGCCGTTCTCCTGCTGCTGCGCTTCCGCGCCGACGCGCAGCGTGCCCGACGGATGCCCGAAGCGCACCGCGTTGCGTTCGCCGCCGCCCGCCGCCAGGTTGACGAGCGTGCCGGGGATCGCCGCGGCCGTGCCGATCGCGACCGCCGCCGTGCCCATCATCGCGTGGTGCAGCTTGCCCATCGACATCGCGCGCACCAGCAGGTCGACGTCGCCCGCGTTCACGCGCTTGCCGCTCGACGCGACGTAATCGGCCGGCTTCGCGACGAACGCGATCTTCGGCGTATGCTGCCGCGTCGCGATTTCGTCGAGCGTGTCGATCAGGCCCATGCGCAGCGCGCCGTGCGCACGGATCGTCTCGAACTTCTCGAGCGCCTTCGCATCGCCGTTGATCGCGTCCTGCAGCTCGGTGCCCGTATAGCCGATCGCTTCCGCCTCGACGAAGATCGTCGGGATGCCCGCGTTGATCATCGTCGCCTTCAGCGTGCCGACGCCCGGCACCGCGAGATCGTCGACGAGATTGCCGGTCGGGAACATCGACCCGCCCGCGCCTTCCTCCTCGGCGGCCGGGTCCATGAATTCGAGCTGCACTTCCGCGGCCGGGAACGTGACGCCGTCCAGCTCGAAGTCGCCCGTCTCCTGCACCGCGCCGTTCACGATCGGCACGTGCGCCACGATCGTCTTGCCGATGTTCGCCTGCCAGATCCGCACGGTCGCGATGCCGTCGCGCGGCACGCGCGACGGATCGACGAGCCCGCCGCCGATCGCGAACGGGCCGACGGCCGCCGACAGGTTGCCGCAGTTGCCGGTCCAGTCGACGAACGCCTTGTCGATCGCGACCTGCCCGAACAGGTAGTCGACGTCGTGGCCGGGCCGCGTGCTCTTCGACACGATCACCGTCTTGCTGGTGGACGACGTCGCGCCGCCCATCCCGTCGATCTGCTTGCCGTACGGATCGGGGCTGCCGATCACGCGCAGCAGCAGCGCGTCGCGCGCGGCGCCCGGCGCCTGCGCGGCATCCGGCAGGTCCTGCAGCCGGAAGAACACACCCTTGCTGGTGCCGCCGCGGATATAGGTCGCGGGAACCCTGATTTGAGGAATGTGAGCCATGTCCGTGTTCTCTCCGTAGGCCCGTCAGGCCGCCTGCGACGATTCGAGGAAGTCCTGCGCGAAGCGCTGCAGCACGCCGCCCGCCTCGTAGATCGACACTTCCTCGGCCGTATCGAGCCGGCACGTCATCGGCACCTCGACGCGCTCGCCGTTCTTGCGGTGAATCACGAGCGTCAGGTCGGCTCGCGGCGTGCGCTCGCCGATCACGTCGAAGGTCTCGGTGCCGTCGATGCCGAGCGTCGTCCGGTTCGTGCCGGGCTTGAACTCGAGCGGCAGCACGCCCATCCCGATCAGGTTCGTGCGGTGGATCCGCTCGAAGCCTTCGGCGGCGATCGCCTCGACGCCCGCGAGCCGCACGCCCTTCGCGGCCCAGTCGCGCGACGAGCCCTGGCCGTAGTCGGCGCCGGCCACGACGATCAGCGGCTGCTTGCGATTCATGTACGTCTCGATCGCTTCCCACATCCGCATGACCTTGCCTTCCGGCTCGACGCGCGCGAGCGAGCCCTTCTTCACCACGCCGTCGACCACCGCCATCTCGTTGATCAGCGTCGGGTTCGCGAAGGTCGCGCGCTGCGCGGTCAGGTGGTCTCCCCGGTGCGTCGCGTACGAGTTGAAGTCTTCTTCCGGCAGGCCCATCTTCGCGAGGTATTCGCCGGCCGCGCTGTCGAGCAGGATCGCGTTCGACGGCGACAGGTGGTCGGTCGTGATGTTGTCGCCGAGCACCGCGAGCGGGCGCATGCCCTGCAGCGTGCGTTCGCCGGCCAGCGCACCTTCCCAGTATGGCGGACGGCGGATGTACGTGCTCTGCGGGCGCCAGTCGTACAGCGGCGCCGCGCGCTCGCCCGCATCGGCGCTGCGCGCGAACATCGGCTCGTAGACCTTGCGGAACTGCTCGGGCTTCACGCTCGACGCGACGATCGCATCGATCTCCTCGTCGGTCGGCCAGATGTCCTTCAGCGTGACGGGCTTGCCGTCCGGGTCGTGGCCGAGCGCGTCCTTCTCGATGTCGAAGCGGATCGTGCCGGCGATCGCATACGCGACGACGAGCGGCGGCGACGCGAGGAACGCCTGCTTCGCATACGGGTGGATGCGGCCGTCGAAGTTGCGGTTGCCGGACAGCACGGCCGTCGCGTACAGGTCGCGATCGACGATCTCCTGCTGGATCTTCGGGTCGAGCGCGCCCGACATCCCGTTGCAGGTCGTGCACGCGAACGCGACGATGCCGAAGCCGAGCTTCTCGAGTTCGGGCAGCAGGTTCGCTTCCTCCAGGTACAGCTCGACCGCCTTCGAGCCGGGCGCGAGCGAGCTCTTCACCCACGGCTTGCGCGTGAGGCCCTTCGCGTTCGCGTTGCGCGCGAGCAGGGCCGCGGCGATCACGTTGCGCGGGTTGCTGGTGTTCGTGCAGCTCGTGATCGCGGCGATGATCACCGCGCCGTCGGGCATCTCGCCCGTCTTCTCTTCCCACTGGCCGGCGATGCCGCGCGCAGCGAGGTCGGACGTCGGCAGCCGCTTGTGCGGGTTCGACGGGCCGGCCATGTTGCGCACCACGCTCGACAGGTCGAACGTCAGCGTGCGCTCGTACTGCGCATCGTTCAGCGTATCGGCCCACAGGCCCGCCGCCTTCGCGTAGGTCTCGACGAGCTTCACCTGCTCGTCGCTGCGGCCGGTGAGGCGCAGGTAGTCGGTCGTCTGGCCGTCGATGAAGAACATCGCGGCCGTCGCGCCGTATTCGGGCGCCATGTTCGAGATCGTCGCGCGATCGCCGAGCGTGAGGCTCGCCGCGCCTTCGCCACGGAATTCCAGATACGCGCCGACCACCTTTTCCTTGCGCAGGAACTCGGTCAGCGCGAGCACGATGTCGGTCGCGGTGATGCCGGGCTGGCGCTTGCCGGTCAGCTCGACGCCGACGATGTCGGGCAGGCGCATCCACGACGCGCGGCCCAGCATCACGTTCTCCGCTTCGAGACCGCCGACGCCGATCGCGATCACGCCGAGCGCGTCGACGTGCGGCGTGTGGCTGTCGGTGCCGACGCAGGTGTCCGGGTACGCGACGCCGTCCTGCGCCTGGATCACCGGCGACATCTTCTCGAGGTTGATCTGGTGCATGATGCCGTTGCCCGGCGGGATCACGTCGACGTTCTCGAACGCCTTCTTCGTCCACTCGATGAAGTGGAAGCGATCCTCGTTGCGGCGATCCTCGATCGCGCGGTTCTTCGCGAACGCATCCGGATCGAAGCCGCCGCACTCGACGGCGAGCGAATGGTCGACGATCAGCTGCACGGGCACGACCGGGTTCACCTTCGCCGGGTCGCCGCCGCCATCGGCGATCGCGTCGCGCAGGCCCGCGAGATCGACGAGCGCCGTCTGCCCGAGGATGTCGTGGCACACGACCCGCGCCGGGAACCACGGGAAGTCGCGTTCGCGCTTGCGCTCGATGATCTGCTTCAGCGAATCGGCGAGGATCGCCGGATCGCAACGGCGCACGAGGTTTTCGGCGAGCACGCGCGACGTGTACGGCAGCGTGTCGTAGGCGCCGGGCGCGATCGCGTCGACCGCGGCGCGCGCGTCGAAATAGTCCAGCGACGTGCCGGGCAGGGGTTTGCGGTTGGCGGTATTCATGATGTGGGGCGGAATTCGGGGTAAGACGTTCCGCGCGCGCCGGCGGCCCGCATCACGGGCGCCGGCGCGCGCGGCGGGCGTTTCAGCGCTTCTCGATCGGCACGAACTGCAGGTCTTCCGGACCGGTGTAGTTCGCGCTCGGGCGGATGATCTTGTTGTCGATGCGCTGCTCGATGATGTGCGCGCTCCAGCCCGACGTGCGCGAGATCACGAACAGCGGCGTGAACATCGCGGTCGGCACGCCCATCATGTGATACGACACCGCGCTGAACCAGTCGAGGTTCGGGAACATCTTCTTCGCTTCCCACATCACCGATTCGAGGCGCTCGGCGATGTTGTACAGCTTCAGGTCGCCCGCTTCCTTCGACAGCTTGTGCGCGACGCCCTTGATCACCTTGTTGCGCGGATCGGAGATCGTGTAGACCGGGTGGCCGAAGCCGATCACGACTTCCTTGTTCTCGACGCGGCGGCGGATATCGGCTTCGGCGTCGTCCGGCGAGCTGTAGCGGCTCTGGATTTCATATGCGACTTCGTTCGCGCCGCCGTGCTTCGGCCCGCGCAGCGCGCCGATCGCGCCGGTAATCGCCGAGTAGATGTCCGAGCCCGTGCCCGCGATCACGCGGCCGGTGAACGTCGACGCGTTGAATTCGTGCTCCGCGTACAGGATCAGCGACGTGTGCATCGCCTCGACCCACGACTTCGACGGCGTCTTGCCGTGCAGCAGGTGCAGGAAGTGGCCGCCGATCGAGTCGTCGTCGGTTTCCGTCTCGATGCGCTTGCCGTTGTGCGAGAAGTGATACCAGTACAGCAGCATCGAACCGAGCGATGCCATCAGGCGGTCGGCGATGTCGCGCGCGCCCGGCAGGTTGTGGTCGTCCTTCTCCGGCAGCACGGTGCCGAGCACCGACACGCCCGTGCGCATCACGTCCATCGGGTGCGCGGATGCCGGGATCTGCTCGAGCGCGGCCTTCAGCGCGTTCGGCAGGCCGCGCAGCGCGCGCAGCTTCGCCTTGTACGCGGCCAGTTCGGTCAGGTTCGGCAGCGTGCCGTGAACGAGCAGGTGCGCGATTTCCTCGAATTCGCACGACTCGGCGACGTCGAGAATGTCGTAGCCGCGATAGTGCAGGTCGTTGCCGGTCTTGCCGACCGTGCACAGCGCCGTGTTGCCGGCCGTCACGCCCGACAGCGCCACCGATTTCTTCGGCTTGAATGCGCCTGCGGCGGCCGGTGCTGCTGCGTCTTTCGTCTCGCTCATCTTTCCGTTCTCCAATATGTATCGTGGGTGTCATGTCCGCCGGGCGCGGCACGGGTGCGCGCGGCCCGGTTTCATGCAAGGCATGCCGGGAATCGTGCCCGGCGCGCGGGCCGCGTTACTTCTTGCCCTGCGCGAACAGCTCGTCGAGCTTGCGCTCGTATTCGTGATAGCCGAGGAAGTCGTACAGCTCGGCGCGCGTCTGCATCGTCGGCACGGCCGCCTTCTGCGTGCCGTCGCGGCGCAACGTCTCGTAGAAGTTCAGCGCGGCCTTGTTCATCGCGCGATACGCGCCGCAGCAGTACAGCGCGATGTCGACGTTCGCCTCGCGCAGCTCGTCGAGCGTGAACAGCGGCGTCGAGCCGAACTCGGTCAGGTTCGCGAGGATCGGCACCTTCACGGCCGCCTTGAAGCGGCGGTAGTCGTCGAGCGTCTTCATCGCTTCCGGGAAGATCATGTCCGCGCCGGCCTCGACATAGGCCACCGCGCGCTCGATCGCCGAATCGATCCCTTCGGCGGCGGCGGCGTCGGTGCGCGCCATGATCACGAATTGATCGTCGGTGCGCGCGTCGACCGCGGCCTTGATGCGATCGACCATTTCGTCGGCCGGCACGACTTCCTTGCCCGGACGGTGGCCGCAGCGCTTCTGGCCGACCTGGTCTTCCAGGTGCACGGCCGCGACGCCGGCCTTGATGAACGAGCGCACCGTGCGCGCGATGTTGAACGCGCCGCCCCAGCCCGTATCGATGTCGACCAGCAGCGGCAGGTCGGTCGCGTTGGTGATCCGGTTCGCGTCGATCAGCACGTCTTCCATCGTGCTGATGCCGAGGTCGGGGATTCCGAGCGAGTTCGCGGCGACGCCGCCGCCCGACAGGTACACGGCCTTGAAGCCGACGGCCTGCGCCATCTTGGCCGCGTACGCGGTGATCGCGCCGACCACCTGCAGCGGCTGCTCGGCCGCGACTGCCGCGCGGAATTTCGCGCCGGCGCTCTGAAGATGCGTGTTGCTCATGAACGGCCTCCTGATGGAATGCCCGATAACAGCAAGGACCGGGCCAGCTCGCGGAATGTCGCTAACCCTCTGATTCTTAAGCAACCGGCACGGGCGATGCCGCACCCGGCGATTTCAATTCAGCAATTTCATGTTTCAAAAATGAAATCGCGCGCGCATAATCGACCGTCATGGACCTCTCCTCGACCAAGCCCGTCGGCCCGGCGGATCGCGCGGCGCGCCCGCGCATCTGGGCGATGGGCATCAGCCGCCTGCGCGAACTCTTTCGCGAGATCGCCGGCGAATTCGACGAACGCGCCGACGTGCGCATCGTGACGCGCGCCTATGAGGATGCGCTCAGCGCGATCGCCGAGGCCGGCACCGCGCGGCCCGACGTGATCGTCGCGGCCGGCTCGAACGGCGGCTTCCTGAAGACGCGTGCGCAGGTGCCGGTGGTGGTCGTGTCGCCGACCGGCTTCGACGTGATGCAGGCGCTCGCGCGCGCCCGGCGCGACGCGTCGCGGATCGCGCTCGTCAGCGCAGGCGAAACGCCGCCCGAAGTGCGCCGCTTCGTCGCCGCATACGGCCTCGACGTGCAGTTTGCGTCATATCAGTCCGCGCAGGAAGCGGAAGCCTGCGTGCACGAGCTGCGCGACCGCGGCATCGAGACGATCGTCGGCCCCGGCCTCGTCACCGATCTCGCCGCCAGCGCCGGCATGGGCGCGGTGTTCCTGTATTCGCACGCGTCGGTGCGCAAGGCCGTCGAGACGGCGCTCGAAGTCGCGTACGCGACGCATGCCGAGGCGTTCCGCCGCCAGCGGCTCGACAACCTGCTCCAGCACCTGCGCGACGGCGTGGTCGCGCTCGACGCGCGCGGCCGCGTGGAGGCGATCAACGAGCGGCTCGCGTCGGCGCTCGGGGTCGAACCCGCGGCGGCCGTCGGCCGCGCGCTCGTCGACCTGCGGCCCGAG
>NZ_QOBB01000038.1:0-46650 GCF_024704855.1 Burkholderia sp. HAN2018
CGCGGCTTCCGCGGCGGCAGGCGTTCCGGGCGCGGCCGCCGGCGTGTTGGCCGCGGCGGCCGGTGCATCCGTCGCGGCTTCGGCCGCTGCGACCGGTTCCGCGAAGCGCGTGATCGCCGCATGGATATCCGTGACGGCGACGCGCGCGAGCGGCGGCAATGTGTCGGCCGGCGGCAGCGTGAGCGTCACGTCGACGGGGTAGCCGCCCTGGTCGAGAATGTCGGCCATCTCGTCGAGCGTCGCGGCGATCGGGGTGGCGTATGTGTCGGGCAGGCGCGCGCCCGGTTCGCGATCGGCCAGTGCGACGCCGACGAGCAGCGCGGTGCTCGATGCCACGGCCTGCCGCAACGCCGCGAAGTCGGCGGCGGACGACGAGCCTTCGAGCGTCGACAGCTTGAGCCACGTGAGCAGCTGCTTGTCGCCTTCGTGCAGGCTGGCATCGAATGCGTCGCGCGCCGCATCGTCGCCGCGCAGCCGCTGCGCGGCGAGCCGCAGGCGCTTCGCGAGCTGCGCGTGCGCGAGCTTGCGCGGCGACGGCGCGATCAGCAGGTTGACGACGATCGCGACACCGGCCGGGATCGCGATCGTCAGCCAGATGTACAGCAGCGCGCGCGTCGCGGCTTCGCCGAACGGCGCGAGGCCGAGCTGGTCGAGCCCGAAGCCGACGATCATCGCGAGGATCGCGCCCACCGGGCGCAGCTTGCTGGCGGAAGTCAGGTACAGGAGCGCGACCGACAGCACGGCCATGCACGCGACCCGCAGGATTGAATAGTCGATGCTGAAGATCGCGATGCCAAGCACGAGCCCGATCACGATCGTGACGATCAGCAGCAGCGCGGCCGCGAGCACGACGCTCGTCACGCGGTCGGTACGGATCATGAAGAACACGACGTACGCGGACAGCGCGGCTTCGGGCGTGCCGTATGCGGCCGTCACGAACGCGGTCAGCGCGCAGATCAGTGCGACCCGCGCGGCAATCGACGCGCGCCCCGGAAACGGTGCGAGCAGCCGCAGGACTTCGCGCGGGCCCGGCGAGCGAACCTCAGCGGCAGGCAGTGCCATGCCGGACCTCGACGATCGCGCTGGCGCCGACGCGCACGAGCGTGCCATCGGGTTCGTCGAGCTTCACGCGCACCGGGAAGCGCTGCGCGACGTGCACCCAGTTCACCGAGTTCTGCACGATCGGCAGCGAGCGCGGCAGGTTGATGCGCGCGCTGTCGGCGATGCCGGCGCCGATGCCGACGACCTTGCCCGTCAGCGGGCGGCTGCGGTCGATCATCGAATAGACGGTCGCGCAGTCGCCGACCGCGATGCGGCTCAGCGCCGTCTCGCGGAAATTGCCGACTGCGAACCATTCGCGTGCGTCGATCAGCGTGAAGATCGACTGGTTCGGCGCGAGGGTTTCGCCGGCGAGAACGGTCAGGCCCGTCACGAGCCCGTCGTGCGGCGCGCGCACGACGGTGTCTTCGAGCGCATGCTGCGCGCGCGCCAGCGCGGCCTCGCGCGCATGCAGCGTCGCGATCGCGTCGGCTTCGTCGCCGATCGTCTGCGCGGACGCGCGCTGCTGTTCCTGTGCCTGCGTGAGCGACACGGCTGCGTCGCGCTGGCGAACCTTCGCCTGGTCGAACTGCTGCGCGCTGACGTAGCCCTGCGCGGCGAGCGGGGCGAGCCGGTTCACGTCGCGCGTCGCGAGATCGTGGTTCTGCGTCGCGCGCTTGACCTGCTCGGCGGCCACGGCCGCGTTCGAGCGCTCGCCGATCAGCGAACGGCGGCGCGTGTCGAGCGACGCGCGCGCGAGCTCGAGGTCGGCCTGCGCCTGCGCAACGGTCAGACGGTACGGCACGGGATCGATTACGTACAGCAGGTCGCCCTTCGCGACGCGCTGGTTTTCATGCACCGCGAGCTGCACGATGCGGCCGCCGACCGGCGACGCGACGTGCACGACGTCCGCGTCGATCGACGCGTCGTCAGTGGACGGGTATGCCGTCGTGCGGTGGTACGCGTATACGAGTGCGGCGATGCCGAGCGCGACGATTGCGAGGGCGATCACGCGGCCTTTGACGGAGGGGCGGGCGGTGCCGGCGGCCTTCATGCGAACGGCCCCGTGCCGGTGAGCCACACGATCACGGCGACCACGAGCCCGATCGCGGTGCAGACGGCAAGCTGGTAGGGCACCGTGGCCGCCCAGCCGGTCGCGACGAATACGCGGTGCGCGACGATCGCACCGATCACGCCGACGATCGCGCTGACGAGCCAAAGCGGGAAATATGCGCCGAACAGGACGTACGACGGTGCACCGCGCGATGCGCAGCCCGCGAGCGGCAGGGCTGGCGCAAGGACGGCGGCGACGCGCAAGGGCGCGCGCGGCGTTGTTTTTCTCATGATGTGACGAGCTCGACGGTGGGGGTGGATGCCGGGCGCGGCGCAATGTGGATCGTCGCCGCGACGACGATTCCGGGATACGGAGCCGATAATAAATCAGCGCGATGCGGATCGCCAGCCATCCTTCCTGCTCACCATGGCGGGGCGGTGGCGGTTCAGGGGGCGTGTCCGCATGGCCGGCATCGCGTTTCCGCACCCGGGGGCAACGCAGACCGGGTCGTCGCGACTCTGCCAGTGCGGGCTCGCGTAGGGTTGCTAACGGACTGTAAAGGATCGTCAGACGAACGGAGCGTGGCTGAATTTGCGATGTCGCGAGAGCGGAATCGGTGCGGAAACGGGCGATTGTCGTTCTAACGCGCGGGAATCAGGCTGACCTGGCTGGCCGATGAGGGCGCGGTCGCACGCCGTGCCGGACGGCATCGACGCCAAATCCGGCGACCGGTCGTCGCCGCCGCGATCTGTGTACCATCGTACGCATGGCGCGGCGCGCGGAACGGAGCCTCACGGCCTCGTGCAACGCACGTCGCGGAAGCGTCAAGGCCGTATCGCAACGAAGGTGAACGTTCCATGCGAAGTTTTTTTGTCCGGTTCATTGCAATCGGCGTGCTGTTCCATCTGTACGTCGGGATGCGGATCATTCCCGATGCGTTCGCGTCGCCGGTCGTGCGCACGATCGCGGCGCTCGTGCTGGCGAGCTTCGTCGTGCTGATTCCGGTCGGCATGTTCTCGCGCCGCTTCGACGAAGGCTGGGCCGCGACCCTGGTCGGCTGGGCCGGCTCGGTCGTGATGGGCTTCTTCTCGTCGCTGCTTCTGCTGACTTTCCTCCGCGAATTCGTGCTGCTCGGCGTGTTTGCATGGCGGCATCTCGGGCACGACGGCGCGTGGCCCGGCGCGGCGACCGTCACGGCGCTCGGCGTGCTGGCCGCCGCGGCGTTCGTTACCGTGGTCGGGTTCGTCGGCGCGCGCCGCACGGCGGCGGTCAAGCGCGTGTCGATCCCGGTCGAGGGGCTGCCGGCGGGGCTCGACGGGCTGACGATCGTGCAACTGTCCGACATCCACGTCGGGCCGACGATCAAGCGGCCCTATGTCGAACGGATCGTGCGCGCGGTCAATGCGCTCGATGCCGACCTCGTCGTCGTGACGGGAGACGTGGTCGACGGCTCGGTCAAGCGCCTGCGCGAGCACACGGCGCCGCTCGGCCGCATGCAGTCGCGGCACGGCAGCTTCCTGGTGACGGGCAACCACGAGTATTACGCGGGCGCGCACGCGTGGATCGACGAATTCCGGCGCATCGGGCTGACGGTGCTGCTCAACGAGCACGTGCTGATCGAGCATGACGGCGCGCACGCGGTGCTCGCGGGCGTCACCGACTTCACGGCGGGCGGTTTCGATCCCGCCCATCGCAGCGATCCCGAGCAGGCGCTGGCGGGTGCGCCGCGCGAGGTGGCCACGAAGATCCTGCTCGCGCACCAGCCGCGCAGCGCGGAAGCGGCCAACCGCGCCGGGTTTACCGTGCAGTTGTCGGGGCACACGCACGGCGGCCAGTTCCTGCCGTGGCCGCCGTTCGTGCGATTGCAGCAGCCGGTGATCGGCGGGCTGAGCCGCTTCGGCGATCTGTGGCTCTATACGAGCCGCGGCACCGGATACTGGGGGCCGCCGAACCGCTTCGGCGTGCCGTCCGAGATCACGCTGATCCGGCTGACGCGCGGCGGGTAGCGCACGGTTCCCGTCCGGGGGAAACCATTCGCGGGGCCGGCGCAAACCCGTCGTCGGCGGGAGCCGGGCGGGCGGCAGCCTGCCTCGTCTGCGAATGACAGCGCATGGCGGCGTGCGATGCCGTTGGCTAGTATGCAGGCATGCACCGTTCGCTCCGCTCATCGCCCGTTCCTCCCGACATGTCGACGCCCGATCTCTTTGCTGACACGCCCGCACCCGACGTGGACTGGTACCCGGACTGGCTGGCGCCGCCCGATGCCGATCGCGCGCTGGCCGCGCTGATCGATGAGGTCGCGTGGCGTCAGGACACGATCCGCACGCCGCGCGGACGCATTCCTTTGCCGCGGCTCACCGCATGGCAGGGCGAGCCGGATGCCGTCTACGTGTATTCGGGGATCCGCAATGTGCCGGCGCCGTGGACGCCGGCCGTGTTCGACCTGAAGCGCGCGGTCGAGGCGACGTGCGGCGCGCGTTTCAACAGCGTGCTGCTCAACCGCTACCGCAACGGGCTGGACAGCCTCGGCTGGCACGCGGACAACGAGCCCGAGCTTGGCGATGCGCCGATGATCGCGTCGGTGAGCCTCGGTGCGATGCGCGTGTTCGACCTGCGTCATCGCGCGACCGGTGTCACGCATGCGTATCGCCTCGTGCACGGCAGCCTGCTCGTGATGCGCGGGCGCACGCAGGCCGAATGGCAGCATCGCGTGCCGAAGGCGCCGGGCGTGCAGGGCGAGCGCGTGAACCTGACGTTCCGGCGCGTGATGCCGGGTGGTGCGGATCGGTAACGATCCTCGTCGCCGAGGTGCACGGATCGCAGGGCGATTCGCGCCCCGTTTCTTTGCGGGGCACGGGCGACCGACACACGCAAGCGGTCGCGTGTGCGGCACGTTGACGCACGAATGTCGCGCCGTGCGCCGTGAAACGGCGCTGAGCCCCATCCCATATGGGTTTCAGGTAGATTCGATCGACCGCCCGGTACCGATAGATGAGTGAAACCTCTGATGGTGCGTCGCAACAATCCTTGACTAGACTGTCGAATGGCAGAAGCGCGTCGTATCCCGGCGCGACCCTTTCGACATGCCCCGAGCGTCGCCGATGCGGCGCGCAAGGGGGCAGGAGTAAAACGCGTGACCGTAATCGACCCTTCCTTCGAACCCTCGCTGCACGTCTTTGAACAAGACGGCGGATGGCAATGGGCGCTGACGGTGAAGCGGGCGACCGGCGTCGGCGTGAAAGTCGTTGCGTTCAGCCGGGAAGGCTTTCGCGGCGAGGCCGAGGCTTATGCCGCCGGCCAGCTTGCCCGCGCCGAGTATGACGCCGCCGTGACGGCCTGACGCCGTCGCGGCGATTCCGCCCGAGGATCGCCTTCACCGCTCACCACCCGCTGCCGGGTGTTTCTTTCGATCGCTTCCCGTTTTCCATCCGTTTGCCCGCCCGCCGGGCCGCGTTGTGCCGTGCCCGTCGCGCGACAGCGGATGCGGCGCGCCCGGGTGCCTGTCCGTCCGGGCTGCCCGCGCCAAATGGTCCGTACCATTCGACACGTGTGTGCCATACGCGGCGCTTGACGTCCGTGCACGGCGTCCGTCGCGCCGGCGATGCGGCCGCTGCCGCGTCGGCATCGGCCGCACGCCTGCCGTGACGCCCGGGCCGGAATGCCGGCGTGGCCGGATATCGTAATAACATATGACGTTATTGCGTCGGCAGGACGATGACGTCCTGCTTCTTCACGAGGAGCCACCCATGCAACTGAGCCAGTTAGGCGGGCACGTCGCCCAATCCGGTTTCGCCGAACGGCAGAAGCACGCGCAGGCGCTGATGTTCGGCATGGCCGACATCAACGAATACGTGTCCGGCGGCGTCTGCTATGACGCCGCGGCCTATGTCCGGTATCTACTGCGCAGTGACGCGATGATCGCGCCCGGTGCGCTGCTCGACACGATCGGCCAGCACTGGCGGACCCGCTTCAACTTCGAGACCGGCGGCGAATGGGACGGGCGCGCGAGCATTCCGGCCGGAACCGCGGTCGGCTTCTCGCGGGGCGGTACCGTCTTTCATGCCGCGATCGCCGTCGGCGGCAGCCGGATCCGGGCGATCAACGGGGGCCGCCTGGGCAGCGGCTGGATGTACGCGGTCGACCTTGCGCGGGTGCTCGAGCCGGACGCGGCCGGCGGATTCACGTATGACCGCGCGAACATCCGGGTTCACCTGTCGCGCCTGTAGGCGGCGCGGCTTCGGCTGCCGCGCCGGCCGCCGCTCGCCGCGCCCACGGCCGGCATCGCGTCGTCCGGCGATTTCCGCATGGCGCCGCGCTGTCCATCGCTGCTATCCTCTCGACCGTGAATGACTATTCGTGGGGCCGTGGAAGCGCATGCCGCGCCGCGGTGATTCACGCGGGTGCGAGCCCGCGTGCGCGCCGGGCTCGCATGGCCGCCTGTCCACGACGATCCATGACCCGTTTCGTGATTGATTTCCTTCCGTCCATGTCCACATGGCCAAGACAACGATGAGCGACGCGCCTGAATCCGCGGCGCCCGGCGACGACGAATCGTCCGGCGGCGCATCGTCCTACCTGGTGCCGGGGCTCGAACGCGGGCTGCGGATCCTCGCCGAATTCTCCGCGCGCGAGCCCGTGCTCGGCGCGCCCGAGTTGTCGAAGCGCATCGGCATTCCGCGCACGACCACGTTCCGCCTGCTGCAGACGCTCGAAGCGCTCGGTTTCCTCGAGCGCGTGAACGGCGACCGTTATTTCCGGCTCGGCGTCGGCGTGCTGCGGCTCGGCTTCGAATACCTGAATTCGCTCGAACTGACCGATCTCGGCACGCCCGTGCTCGAGCGGCTGCGCGATACGACGGGGCTGTCGACGCATCTGCTGATCCGCGACCAGCGCGACGTCGTGTTCGTCGCGAAGGCGCAGAGCAACGCGTCGATGTTCGGTTCGGTGAAGGTGCACGTCGGCACGCGCCTGCCCGCGCATGCGACCGTGCATGGCCACGTGTTGATGGGCGACCTGACGCGCGACGCACTGCGCCAGCTCTATCCGGAAAAGCGGCTCGAGCAGTTCACCGAGCGCACGCCGGGCACCGTCGACGAACTGTACGAGCGCGTGCGCCATTACGCGCGGCTCGGTTATGCGGTCAGCGAGGCGGCGTTCGAGAGCGGCATTTCGGCGGTCACTGCGCCCGTGCGCGATCATTCGGGCTCGATCGTCGCGGCGATCACCGCGACGGTGCCGCGCTCGGAGATCGGCGAGGCCGGCGAGAAGGAGCGGCTCGTCGAAGCCGTGTGCGGCGCGGCGGTCGACCTGTCCCAGCGCCTGAACTATCGTCCGCTCGAAAGCGACCCGACGTTCGCGCACGCGCGCCACAAGGTCGCGATGTTCTGACGCCGACTTGTCGGGCGGGCCGCCGCACGCGGCACCGCAATCAAAAAACGAGGGGCCCGCGGGCCCCTCATTTCATTTCAGGCACCGACTGCCCGGCGCCGTTCAGAACGAGTGGTGGATCCCGGTGAGCACGACCACCTGGTTCGCGGTGCTCGACACGCCGGCCGTGAAGAACGCGGCCTTTGCGCCACCCGAACCGTGCTCGTACAGCACGTTCGCATAAAGCTGCGTGCGCTTCGACAGCGAATAGATGTCGCCGAGTTCGACCTGCGTCCAGCGGCGGCCGGCCAGCGTCGTGGTTGCCGCGCCGCCCGCGATCGTGTTGAACGCGCTGCTGCGATAGTTCACGCCCGCGTCGTAGCTCTGGAACGTGTCCGAATAGCCGTTCGACTGCATTTTCGTGCGCGTGTACAGGCCATGCACGAGGAAGTCGCCGAACTGGTAGGACGCACCCGCGCCAATGTTCTCGACCTTGTTCGCGATGTAGCCGTTCGCGGTGTTCTGCCCCTGGAAGGACGTGATGCCGGTCGTGCCGATCAGGATCGAGCGGTCGTGCTCGTTCGAGTACACGGCCGACGCCTTGAACGGCCCGTTCGCATAGTTCAGCGCGACGCCGACCGACTTGCCGGTCGAGAAGTTCGTCGTGTTGCCGAGCGCCATCGTCGCCGCGGCCGAGAAGCCCGCGAAGGTCGGCGAACGATACTTGACCGCGTTGTTGTACGGCACGTTGCCGGTCGCGGCGAGCCCGTCGATGTTGCCGGGGTGGAACGCATACCAGCTCATCGCGAGGTAGGCCGTGCTGAGCGGATCGAGATAGTCGAACGACAGCGGCGTCTGGCGGCCGAGCGTCAGCGTGCCGTAGCGTTCCGAACTGAGGCCGACGAAGGCCGCGCGGTTCCAGATCGTGTTCGCGGTCGCGAACTGGCCGTTGTTCGTATAGAAGCCGTTTTCGAGCTGGAAGATCGCCGACAGGCCGTCGCCGAGGTCTTCCTTGCCCTTCAGGCCCCACCGGTCGGGCTGCGTATTGCCCTGGATCATTGCCCATTTCGCATGGCCGCCGACGTTGTTCACGTACGCGACCCCCGCATCCATGCTGCCGTACAGCACCACGCTGCTCTGCGCCCACGCGCCCGACACGGCGCCCAATCCGATCACTGTTGCTGCTACCGCATGCTTGACCATTTGATCTCCTGAATCTCCAACCTGATGAAAACGTGCCGTGGCGGCCTGCGCGGGAACGGCCTGCCGTTGCGCGTCTTCGCCATCGAGCGGGCATTTATTATGTTCCATACAAGGAACAACGTGCCTCTGATGGAATGGAGTATAGGGGCGTCGAGCGCCGTATCAAAAATAATTTTTTCGGGACGGATGGAATCCGTGCCGGTGCCCGGTTGCGGTGCACGACGCCCGAAAAAAGGCCGTAAATGCCCGCTACACAACAAAAAATTACATTTGGCAAGGCAGGCGGAAGTGACTGCCGACCCGATGGTCGGTGTTTTCCCTAGGACGTGCAGCTTTTTGTTTTACTCGTGAAAAGTCGCTCCTATAATCACCATCCATAAACTGCTGTTCCTGGTATGGAACAAATCGGAATAAACCGAGAGTCGATCAGAAGGAAGGGTGTGAGATGTCTGAACAATGGATTTGCGCCGGGCACGCCGGCGCGCTGTCGGAAGACACGCCGATCGAGTTCAAGCGGACCGACGGCGTCGAAATCGGGATCTACCGCGTCGGCGACGACGTGTATGCGCTCGAGAACGTGTGCCCGCATGCGTACGCGCTGCTGACGCAGGGGTTCGTCGACGAAGGCACGGTCGAATGCCCGCTGCACGAGGCCGTGTTCGACATCAGGACGGGCGAATGCCTGAAAGGTCCGGGCGGGCGCGCGCTGAAGCAGTACGCGGTGCGCCTTGCCGGCGAGGAAATCCAGATCAAGGTGGAGTAACCGATGAAAGAAGCGACCGTCAACTTCAATCCCTTCCTGAAGCCGTGGGTGGCGCCGCAGCCGAACAACGTCGCGGGCAAGGGGCAGATCGAGATCCCCGGCCAGGTCGAGAACCAGGTCTGGCAGAACCGCAAGGCCGCCCCGACCCAGTACGAAAACGACCTCGGCGATGCGCTCGAACGCGTGTTCGAAGCCGGCGCGACCGAGCTGGACGATGTCGTCGCGGGCCTGAACCGCATCGGCTTCCGCGCACCGGACGGCACCGCGTGGACCGCCGAGCGCTTCCGCGCCGAAATGGCCTCGCTCGCGGAATGACCGCGCCGAGCGCGTGACCGCCGACCCGACGACAACCGCATCCGGAGCACACTGATGACGTCCCCCGTACAACACGCAGTCCAACACGACCCGGTCCGTGACTATCTCGACCGCGGCATCAAGAACTACTGGTATCCCGTCGCGCCGAGCTGGCAGGTGTCGAACGCACCCGTCGGCCTCACGCGCCTGTCCGAGCAGATCGTGCTGTGGCGCGATCACGAGGGCAAGGTTCACGCACTCGAAGATCGCTGCCCGCACCGCGGCGCACGCCTGTCGCTCGGCTGGAACCTCGGCGGCAACATCGCGTGCTGGTATCACGGCATCGAAGTCGACGGCGGCGGCACGGTCAACCGTGTGCCGGCCGTGTCGAACTGTCCGCTCGAAGGCACGAAGTGCGTGAAGTCGTATCCGGTCGAGGAGAAGGCCGGTGCGATCTTCCTGTGGTTCGGCGACGAAGCGCACGGCGAGCCGGCGCCGCTGAACCTGCCGGAAGAACTGGTCGCCGACGAATACGGCCACTTCCTGTGCGTATCGAACTGGAAGTGCAATTACCAGTACGCGATCGACAACGTGATGGACCCGATGCACGGCGCGTACCTGCACGCGACGTCGCATTCGATGGCCGAAGGCGACAAGCAGGCCGACATGCGCGTGCGCAAGACGGAAACGGGCCTGATGTTCGAGAAGATCGGCCAGCGCGACGTGAACTTCGACTGGGTCGAGCTCGGCGAAACCGGCTGCCTGTGGATGCGCCTCGCGATTCCGTACAAGCAGAAGTTCGGCCCCGGCGGCAACTTCGGGATCATCGGCTTCGCGACGCCGGTCGACGGCGACAACTGCCAGGTCTATTTCTGGCGCACGCGCAAGGTCAGCGGCTGGCAGCGCGACGTGTGGCGCTTCATGTACCGCAACCGCCTCGAGGGCCTGCATTGGGATGTGCTCGAGCAGGACCGCTACGTCCTCGAAAGCCTCGCGCCGCACGCGCGCGATCACGAATACCTGTACCAGCACGACGTCGGCATCACGCGCGTGCGCCGGATGCTGCGCCAGCGTGCGCAGGAGCATCTTTCCGCGCTCGACGCGCATCGCGCGGCGCAGGCCGCGGCGGAGCCCTCGAATGGCTGAGCTCGCTCCGGTCGTGTCGCTGCCGGGGCGTCGCGTGCTCGTCACGGGCGGCGCGCGCGGGCTGGGCGCGGCGTTCGTGAAGGCGCTGGTCGCGGCGGGTGCGCAGGTCGCGTTCGGCGACGTGCTCGCCGAAGAGGGCCGCGCGCTGGCCGCGCAACTCACGCAAGCCGGTCACACCGCGTTTTTCTTCACGCTCGACCTGGCCGATCCGGCGAGCGTCGACGCATTCGTCGCGCAGGGCGCGGCGGCGCTCGGCGGCATCGACGCGCTGATCAACAACGCGGCGATCACGAACTCGGGCGGCAAATTGTCGACGGAGCTCGACGTGTCGACCTGGGACGCGGTGATGAACGTGAACGTGCGCGGCGTGTGGCTCGTCAGCAATGCGGCGTTGCCGCACCTCGCGCAGTCGGGTCGCGGCGCGATCGTGAACCTCGCATCGGACACCGCGCTGTGGGGCGCGCCGAAGCTGCTCGCGTACGTCGCGAGCAAGGGCGCGGTGATCGCGATGACGCATGCGCAGGCGCGCGAATTCGGCGCGCACGGCGTGACGGTCAATGCAATCGCGCCGGGGCTGACCGAAGTCGAGGCGACCGCCTACGTGCCGGCCGAGCGCCACGCGTTCTACATGCAGGGCCGCGCGCTGACGCGCGCGCAGGTGCCCGACGACGTGACGGGCCCCGTGCTGTTCCTGCTGTCGGACGGCGCGCGCTTCGTGACGGGTCAACTGCTGCCGGTGAACGGCGGCTTCGTAATGAATTGAATTGAAGTTTTCACTCTGATGAAGGAGAGGACGATGGCGGACGCCGATCTCGAACGCAAGTCGTGGGACCAGCCGGAAGGCGCAAGCTTCAACGACTGGATGGAAGGGCGCGTTGCTCGCTACGCGACGCGGCGCTACGACTGGGACGCACTGAAGTTCCAGGCCGACTACGACCCGAAGTACCGCCGCGCGCAGATGCGCTACGTCGGCACGGGCGGCACGGGCGTCGCAAAGGACGTCAACACGGTGCCGGCCGGCAACTTCACGTTCTCGACGATGGTCATCCCGGCCGGCAACATCGGCCCGAGCCACATCCACATCGACGTGGAAGAAATCTTCTTCGTGCTGCGCGGCAAGATGAAGGTGATCTGCGAGCGCGACGGCGAGACGTGGGAAGCGATCCTCGGCGAGCGCGACCTGATCTCGGTGCCGCCGGGCGTGTATCGCACGGAAATCAACATCGGCGAGGAAGATGCGCTGATGTGCGTGATGCTCGGTTCGCCGAAGCCGGTCACGCCGACGTATCCGCCCGATTCGCCGCTCGCGAAGATCAAGCGCTGAGACGGGACGGGTGAAGCAATGAGTGTCATCGACAAACGTGAGCGCGAGCGCACCGCGGCGTTCGCCGCGCTGCTCGGGCAGTTTCCCGAGCAGCGTTGCGCGGCCGGCGCGGCGGGCACGATCGGCTACCGTGAGGCCGGCGCGCAGCACGCGGGCCGTGCGCTGCCCGTCGTGCTGCTGCACGGCATCGGCTCGGGCGCCGCATCGTGGGTCCGCCAGCTCGACAAGCTCGGCGCGTCGCGGCGCGTGCTCGCGTGGGACGCGCCCGGTTACGGCGTGTCGACGCCCGTGCACGGCGCGTCGCCGGCCGCCGCCGATTACGCGGCATCGCTGAACGCGTGGCTCGAGGCACTCGGCATCGAACGCTGCGTGCTGGTCGGCCATTCGCTCGGCGCGATCGTCGCGGGCGGTCTCGCCCGCGTGATGCCCGCGCGGATCGCCGGCCTGCTGCTGGTGTCGCCCGCGGGCGGCTACGGCAGTGCACCGGCCGAAACACGCGAATCGCGCCGCGACGCACGGCTCGCGATGCTCGCCGAACTCGGCCCGGCCGGGCTCGCCGAGCAGCGCAGCGGCAACATGCTGTCCGGTTTCGCGAACGAGGAGGCACGTGCGTGGGTGCGCTGGAACATGGCGCGCATCGTGCCGGCCGGTTACGCGCAGGCCACGCATCTGCTCGCGAACGCCGATCTCGCGGCCGATCTTTCCGGCTTTCGCGGTCGCACGGCCGTGGCCGTCGGCGCGAACGACGCGATCACGCCGCCCGCCGCGTGCGAGCGGATCGCCGCGGCCGCGCACGTCGGGCTGCAGGTGATTCCGCAAGCCGGGCATGCCGGTTATGTCGAGGCCCCGGCCGTCTATTCCGCACTGATCGACTCGTTCTGCCGTCAGTGCGACCAACAGCGGGGGCTGGCATGAACGAACCGCTGCAACGACCCGAACCCGAAAACGACAAGGCCGAAGCCAGCTATGTGGTGCCCGGCCTCGAACGCGGGCTGCGGATCCTCGCCGAATTCTCGCCGCGCGAGCCCGTGCTCGGTGCGCCCGAGCTGTCGAAGCGGCTCGGCATTCCGCGCACGACGGTGTTCCGCCTGCTGCAGACGCTCGAATCGCTCGGCTTCCTCGAGCGCGCGGACAAGGATCGCAACTACAAGCTCGGCATCGCCGTGCTGCGGCTCGGCTTCGAATACCTGAGCTCGCTGGAGCTGACCGATCTTGGCCTGCCCGTGATCGAGAGCCTGCGCGACGCCACCGGCTTCACGACGCACATCGTGATCCGCGACGGCCGCGACGTGGTGTTCGTCGCGAAGGCGCAGAGCCAGTCGCCGGTGTTCAGCTCGATCCGCGTGAACGTCGGCACGCGCTTGCCCGCGCATGCGACGACGCACGGCCACGTGCTGATGGGCGACCTGTCGCTGAAGGAACTGCATGCGCTCTATCCGGAAGGCACGCTGAACCGGATGACGAACGCGACACCGGAAACGGTCGACGCACTGTACGAAGTGATCCGCGAGGATGCGCTGCGCGGCTACGGCGTCAGCAATTCGTCGTTCGAGCGCGGCATCTCGGTGGTCACGGCGCCGGTGCGCAACGAGACGCAGAAGATCGTCGCGTGCATCACGGTGACGGTGCCGCGGCCGGAGATCGACGCGGCGCTGATCGCCGACGGGCTGATCGACAAGGTGCAGCGCGCGGCGGCGGAATTGTCGCGGCGGCTCAATTACCGCTCGGATGACGAGCACACGTTTATGAAAGCATTAGGACTCCGATGATCCAGATCGATCTGACCGGGCAGGTGGCGGTGGTGACGGGCGGTTCGTCCGGCATCGGCCTCGCGACCGCCGAACGGTTCCTGCAGGCAGGCGCATCGGTCGCGATTTGCGGCCGCGACGGCGAGCGCCTGGCGCGCGCCGAGGCGATGCTCAACGAAAAATACCCGGGCGCGCAACTGCTCGCCGCGCGCTGCAACGTGCTCGACGAGCACGACGTCGCCGCGTTCGCGCAAGCGGTGTCCGCGCGCTTCGGCCGTGCCGACATGCTGGTCAACAACGCCGGCCAGGGTCGCGTGTCGACCTTCGCGGACACGACCGACGACGCGTGGCGCGACGAGCTCGAACTGAAGTATTTCAGCATCATCCGCCCGACGCGCGCGTTCCTGCCGCTGCTGCGCGATGCGCAGGCGCCGACGATCACCTGCGTGAACTCGCTGCTCGCACTGCAGCCGGAGCCGCACATGGTCGCGACGTCGTCGGCGCGCGCGGGCGTGCTGAGCCTCGTGAAGTCGCTCGCGAACGAACTCGCGCCGCAGCGCATCCGCGTGAACTCGATCCTGATCGGCATCGTCGAGTCGGGCCAGTGGCGCCGCCGTTACGAAGCACAGGCGCAGGCCGGCGAAAGCTGGGAGGACTGGACGGGCGCGATCGCCCGCACGAAGCACATTCCGCTGAACCGCTTCGGCAAGCCCGACGAGGCAGCCTGGGCACTTTTTTATCTCGCAACGCATCTGTCGTCCTACACGACGGGCAGCCATATCGACGTTTCTGGAGGCTTTGCACGCCATGTCTGAAAAAACCACGGTTGGCGAGCTGATTGCCGCCTTTCTCGAGCAGTGCGGCGTGAAGACCGCATTCGGTGTCATCTCGATCCACAACATGCCGATCCTCGACGCGATCAACTCGCGCGGCAACATCCGGTACGTCGGCGCACGCGGCGAAGCTGGCGCATTGAACATGGCCGACGGCCTGGCCCGCGTGTCGGGCGGCCTCGGCGTCGCGTTCACGAGCACGGGGACGGCGGCAGGCAACGCGGCGGGCGCGATGGTCGAGGCGCTGACGGCAGGCACCGCGCTGCTGCACGTCACGGGGCAGATCGAGACGCCGTATCTCGACCAGGATCTCGCGTATATCCACGAAGCGCCGGATCAACTGTCGATGCTGGACTCGATCTCGAAGGCCGCCTTCCGCGTGCGCACCGTCGAAACCGTGCTGCCGACGATCCGCGAAGCCGTGCGCGTCGCGCAGACGGCGCCGACGGGCCCGGTGTCGGTCGAGATTCCGATCGACATCCAGGCAGCTGAAATCGAATGGCCGGAAGATCTCGCACCGGCGCACGTCACGGTGCGCGAGCACGATTCCGCACGCGTCGCGAAGCTCGCCGACGCCCTCGCGGCGAAGCGCCGCCCGCTACTGTGGCTCGGCGGCGGCGCGCGCCATGCACGCGCGGAAGTCGAGCGCCTCGTGAAGCTCGGCTTCGGCGTCGTGACGAGCGTGCAGGGCCGTGGCGTGCTGCCCGAGGATCACCCGGCGACGCTCGGCGCGTTCAACGTGCACGCGTCCGTCGAAGCGTTCTACAAGACTTGCGACGCGCTCGTCGTCGTCGGTTCGCGTCTGCGCGGCAACGAAACGCTGAAGTACAAGCTCGCGCTGCCGCAGCCGCTGTTCCGCGTCGATGCCGAGGCACTCGCCGACAACCGCGGCTATCGCAACGAGCTGTTCGTGCATGGCGATTCGAAGCGCGTGCTGGCCGAGCTGGCCGACCGGCTCGAAGGCCGCCTGTCGGTCGATCCGCAGTTCGCGGCTGATCTCGCGGCAGCCCGCGAGCAGGCGGTGGCCGACGTGTCGAAGGGCCTCGGGCCGTACAAGAAGCTGGTCGACACGCTGCAGGGGGCGGTCGGCCGCGACTACAACTGGGTGCGCGACGTGACGATCTCGAACAGCACGTGGGGCAACCGCCTGCTGAAGATCTTCGAGCCGCGCTCGGGCGTGCATGCGCTCGGCGGCGGCATCGGCCAGGGCATCCAGATGGGCATCGGCGCGGCGCTCGCGGGCGCGGCGGCGAAGACGGTCTGCCTGGTCGGCGACGGCGGCCTGATGGTCAACGTCGGCGAGCTCGTGACGGCCGTGCAGGAGAACGCGAACGTGATGATCGTGCTGATGAACGACCAGTGCTACGGCGTGATCCGCAACATCCAGGACGCGCACTACGGCGGCCGCCGCTGCTTCGTGCAGCTGCACCAGCCCGATTTCGCGCAGTTCTGCGCGAGCTTCGGCCTCACGCATTACCGGATCACGTCGCTCGACGACGCCGAGGCGATCGTGCGCGAAGGGATGGCCAAGGAAGGGCCGGTGATGGTCGAGGTCGACATGCTGTCGGTCGGCTCGTTCGCATCGCAGTTCGCGGGCCCGCCGGTGAAGAAGGAAGCGCCGACGGAGCGCCAGTATGCTTAACGGGCAAAAGCGGGCCCACGCCCCCGTCGACGTCGCGATGATCGGCTTCGGTGCGATCGGTGCGGCCGTGTACCACGCGGTCGAGCACGATGCGTCGCTGCGCATCGCGCACGTGATCGTGCCGGAACACCAGCGCGCGGCGGTGCAGGGCGTGCTGGGCGGCGCGGTGGAGGTCGTGTCGTCGGTCGACGCACTGGCCCGCCGCCCCGAGTTCGCGCTCGAATGCGCGGGCCACAGCGCGCTCGTCGATCACGTCGTGCCGCTGCTGAAGGCCGGCACCGACTGCGCGGTCGCGTCGATCGGCGCGCTGTCCGACCTTGCGCTGCTCGACGTGCTCGCGCAGGCGGCCGACGAAGGCGACGCGACGGTCACGCTGCTGTCCGGCGCGATCGGCGGCATCGACGCGCTGGCCTCCGCGAAGCAGGGCGGCCTTGACGAAGTGCTGTACGTGGGCCGCAAGCCGCCGCTCGGCTGGCTCGGCACGCCCGCCGAGGAGATGTGCGACCTGCGTGCGATGACCGCGGAAATGGTGATCTTCGAAGGCACCGCGCGCGACGCCGCGCGCCTGTATCCGAAGAACGCGAACGTCGCGGCCACCGTGGCGCTCGCGGGCCTCGGCCTCGACGCGACGCACGTGCGCCTGATCGCCGATCCGGCGGTCGAGCGCAACGTGCACCGCATCACCGCGCGCGGCGCATTCGGCGAGATGTCGCTGGAAATGAGCGGCAAGCCGCTGCCCGACAACCCGAAGACGTCCGCGCTGACGGCGTACAGCGCGATCCGCGCGCTGCGCAACCGCGCGGCCCGCTGCGTGATCTGACCGGGCCATTGAATGTCCGCCCGCGCCACCGCGAGGGCGGACGTGCAGAGACAGATTTGTGGGACTTGTGACATGACTCCTTTCGATACGAGCCTCGTGCCCGACGGCAACATCCTGATCGGCGGCGAATGGCGGCGCGGCCGTGGCGCGCCTTACGCGAGCATTTATCCGGCCGACCAGTCGCTGAACATGGAAGTGTCGACGGCGAACGCGGAAGACGCGGCCGAAGCCGTCGTGGCCGCCGACGCCGCCTGGCGCCGCGCCGACTGGGCCGGGCTGAAGCCGCACCTGCGCGCGCAGGTGCTGTACCGCATCGCCGACCTGATCATGCAGCGCCACGAGGCGCTCGCGAACCTGCAGCGTCGCGACAACGGCAAGCCGATCGGCGAGACGCGCGTGCTGGTGGCGAGCGCGGCGAACACGTTCCGCTATTTTGCGGCGTGCCTCGAAACGCTCGACGAGGAACTGACGCCGTCGCGCGGCGACTACCTGACGATGAGCGTGCACGAGCCGATCGGCGTGATCGCGGCGATCACGCCGTGGAATTCGCCGATCGCGTCCGACGCGCAGAAGCTCGCGCCGGCGCTTGCCGGCGGCAATGCGGTGGTGCTCAAGCCGGCCGAGGTCACGCCGCTCGTGTCGCTCGCGCTGGCCCGCATCTGCGAGGAGGCGGGCGTGCCGAAGGGCGTGCTGAGCGTGCTGCCGGGCAAGGGCTCGGTGATCGGCGACGTGCTCGTGCGCCATCCGCTCGTGAAGAAGGTGTCGTTCACGGGCGGCACGGAAGTCGGGCGCGGCATCGCGCGCATCGCGGCGGAAAAGCTGATGCCCGTGTCGCTCGAACTCGGCGGCAAGTCGCCGACGATCGTATGCGACGACGCCGATCTCGATCATGCAGTGAACGGCGTGCTGTACGGCATCTTCAGCTCGTCGGGCGAAGCGTGCATCGCGGGTTCGCGGCTGTTCGTGCAGCGCGCGGTGTACGACGAATTCATGAAGCGTCTGGTCGCGGGCGCACGCAAGCTGCGCGTGGGCGACCCGACGCGTCCCGACACGCAGATGGGGCCGCTGATCACCGCGAAGCATCGCGAGTCGGTGGAGCGTTACGTGGCGCTCGGCCTCGAGGAAGGCGGCCGCCTGCTGTGCGGCGGCGAGCGGCCGTCGGGCGACGGTCGCGAGAACGGCTTCTTCTATCAGCCGACGATTCTCGAAGGCCTGCCGAACAGCGCGCGCATCTGCCAGGAAGAAATCTTCGGCCCCGTGCTCGTCGCGATGCCGTTCGACGACGAAGCGTCGCTGATCGCGCAGGCGAACGACAGCGTGTTCGGCCTGGCCGCCGGCATCTGGACGCGCGACTACAAGCGCGCGTGGCGCATCGCGCGCGCGCTGGAGACGGGCACCGTCTGGATCAATACGTACAAGCTGTTCTCGATCTCCACGCCGTTCTCGGGCTGGAAGGAGAGCGGGATGGGCCGCGAGAAGGGGCGTCTCGGCATCCGCGAGTACATGCAGCAGAAGAGCCTCTACTGGGGCTTGAACGACGCGCCGCTGCCGTGGGCGAACTGAGCGAAGGGGAAAAACGCAATGAGCATTCTGGGAATCGAGCAGATCACGTACGGGGTCGACGATCTCGCCACCTGCCGGCGCTTTTTCGCCGACTGGGGGCTGAAGGAAGTCGAGCACGACGACACGCAGGCGCGCTTCGAGACGTTGAACGGCTGCACCGTGCTGGTCGTCAAGGCCGACGACCCGGCGCTGCCGCCCGCGTTCGAAGCGGGCCCGACGCTGCGTGAAGTCACGTGGGGCGTCGCGACGCAGCAGGAACTCGACGCGCTGCGCGGCAAGTTTGCAGGCCAGCCCGGCTTTTATGCGCGGAAGGATGCGTTCGGTTGCACCGACCCGAACGGGATGGCGATCCGCATCGAAGTCACGCGCAAGCGCGCACTCGACATCACGGGCTCGCCGTCGAACGTGTGGGGCCGGACGCTGCGCGTCGACCAGCCGAGCCCGATCTATGCGCGTGCGGAGCCGGTCGAGGTCGGGCATGTCGTGTTCTTCACGAACTGCCTCGACGCGCAGGAAAAGTTCTATCACGAGCTGCTGGGCTTCGAGACGTCGGACCGCTACCCGGGCCGCGGCGCGTTCATGCGCTGCGCGCCGCACGGCGGCCACCACGACCTGTTCCTGCTCGCGCTGCCGAACGGAAAACGCGGCCTGAACCACGTCGCGTTCACCGTGCGCGACATCCACGAAGTGTTCGGCGGCGGCCTGCACATCGACCGCTGCGGCTGGGAAACGCAACTCGGCCCGGGGCGTCATCCGGTGTCGTCCGCGTACTTCTGGTACTTCCAGAACCCGGCCGGCGGCCTGATCGAGTACTACGCGGACGAAGACATGCTGACGCCCGAGTGGCAGCCGCGCGAATTCGAACCGGGCCCGACCGTGTTCGCCGAATGGGCCGTCGACGGCGGCCTCGACGGCAACACGCGCCGGCAGAAGCACGCGAAGGCGCCGGAAGGCAAGTTCATGACGGAGCGCAAATCGTGAGCGAAGAGAACGCACAGGCGCACGCCGCGCCGGGCACGGTCGTCGTGATCGGCGGCGGCCAAGCCGCTGGCTGGGTGCTGAAGACGCTGCGCGCGGAAGGTTTTGCGGGCCGTCTCGTGATGATCGCCGACGAGCCGCATCTGCCGTACGAGCGGCCGCCGCTGTCGAAGGCCGTGCTGGCCGGCGACGCCGATATCGAAACCGTGCGCGTCGTGCGTCCCGACGAATTCGACGCGCTGAACGTCGAGGCGTGGCAGCCGGAACGCGCCGCATCGATCGACCGTGCGCGCCGCGTGGTGCGTACCGAAAGCGGCCGCGAGATCGAATACGACCGCCTCGTGATCGCGACCGGCGGCACGTCGCGCCGCCTGCCGGACGCGCTCGTGAAGACGCCGAACCTGCATTACCTGCGCACGCTCGACGAAGCGGCCGCACTCGGCGAGAAGCTGCGCGCGAGCCGGCGCGTGCTCGTGATCGGCGGCGGCTGGATCGGCCTCGAGGTCGCGGCGACCGCGCGCAAGCTCGGCGTCGAGGCGGTCGTGGTCGAGGGCGCGCCGCGGCTGTGCGGCCGCTCGGTGCCGCAGATCGTGTCGGATTTCCTGCTCGACCTGCATCGCGCGAACGGCGTCGACGTCCGGCTCGGCGCGGCGCTCGCGTCGCTCGACGCCCAGCCGGACGACGCGTCGAAGGTACGCGCGACGCTCGCCGACGGCACGACGATCGACGCCGATTTCGCGGTGGCCGGCATCGGCCTCGCGCTGAACGCGTCGCTCGCGAGCGACGCGGGGCTGGCGATCGACGACGGCATCGTCGTCGACGAATTCGGCGCGACGAGCGACCCGGCGATCTTCGCGTGCGGCGACGTCGCGAACCATCACAACGGCTGGCTGAAGCGGCGCGTGCGGCTCGAATCGTGGGCCAATGCGCAGAACCAGGCGATCGCGGCCGCGAAGGCCGTGCTGGGCGAGCGCGCACCGTACGCGGAGATTCCGTGGTTCTGGTCCGATCAGTACGACGTGAACCTGCAGATCCTCGGCGATCTGGCGGCCGATGCGCAGCTCGTCGTGCGCGGCGAGCTTGCCGCGCGACGCGCGACGCTGTTTTTCGTGGGCGAAGGGCATGTGAGAGGTGTCATCGCCGTGAACAACGCGCGTGAGCTGAAGCTCGCGCGCAAGTGGATGAACCAGGGCCGGGCAGTGGATACGGAAGCGCTGGCAGACACGAGCAAGACACTGGCCTGACCGGGCGACGAAACCCAGGAGATCCTCCGCATGAGCACTTTCGACAATGTCGTGGCCGGTCGCGCCACGATGGAAGCTGCCGCCTCCACGCCCGGCGCGATCATCGCGCGGCTCGAGCGGCTTCCGGCCAACGCAATGCAGATCCGCGCCCGCGTGCTGATCGGCACCGCGACGTTCTTCGACGGCTTCGACGTGATCACGATCGCGGCCACGCTGCCGCTGCTGATTCACAAATGGGGGCTGTCGCCGACCCAGATCGGCCTGCTGATCGCGTCCGGCGCGATCGGCCAGCTGATCGGCGCATTCCTGTTTCCCGCGCTGGCGGAGAAGCACGGCCGCGTGAAGGCGATCGCGTGGAGTTCGGCCGTGATCGGCATCACGAGCATCGCGTGCGGCTTCGCGCCGACGTTCGAAGTGTTTGTGCTGCTGCGGATCCTGCAGGGGCTCGGGCTTGGCGGCGAGCTGCCGGTCGCCGCGACGTACATCAACGAGATCACGCGCGCACATGGCCGCGGCCGCTTCGTGCTGCTGTACGAGATCGTGTTCCCGATCGGCCTGCTCGTGTCGATGGCGCTCGGCGCGTGGCTCGTGCCGCGCTTCGGCTGGGAGATCATGTACTTCGTCGGCGGGCTGCCGCTGATCCTGTCGCTCGTGCTGACGCGCCTCGTGCCGGAATCGCCGCGCTGGCTCGCGTCGCGCGGGCGGCTCGCGGAAGCCGGGCGGGCGACGAGCGCGTTCGAAGCGTCGGTGCGCGGCGAACTGCCGCCGGTCACGCAGGTGGCCGCGTTCGACGAGATGGTGCGTCAGCACCCGAAGCGCCGGATGAGCGACCTGTTCAGCGCCGCGTATCGCAAGCGCACGCTCGCGGTGGCGACGTTGTGGGCGACCTGCGGGTTCATCCAGTACGGGCTGTCGACGTGGCTGCCGACGATCTACAAGAACTTCTATCACGCGCCGCTGCAGCTCGCGCTGAACCTCGCGGTGATCGGCTCGGTGATGGGCGTGCTCGGGTCGCTGGCGTCGGCGCTGCTCGTCGACAAGCTCGGCCGCAAGCCGGTGATCGTGTGGTCGTTCGTGCTGTGCGCGCTGTCGCTGGCGCTCGCGGGCGTCTATCACGCGTCGTCGGTGTATGTCGTCTCGATCTTCTGCTCGCTGTCGCTCGGGTTGATGGCGTCGGGGTTCATCACCGCGTACGTCTATACGCCGGAGCAGTATCCGACGAGCATCCGCGCGTCGGGCTGCGGGCTCGGCAGCGCGTGGCTGAAGATCGCGTCGTTCGTCGCGCCGATGGTGGTGCCGCACGCGATCATCGGCGGGAATCTCGCCCCCGCGTTCTACCTGATCGGCATCGTGCCGCTGATCGCGGCGGTGACCGTGCACTTCGTCGGGATCGAGACGAAGGGGAAGGTGCTCGAAGCGCTTGAAGCGTAAGCGCGGCCGGCGGCGGTAACGGATGACGTGGTGAGGCCCGGGCGATGCCCGGGCTTTTTGTTTTTCGCGGCGATCCGGTTGGCGTGGCGGGGCGAGCCGTGCGAACGCGTGGCGTGGCCGACTCGAGGCTTGCGTGTTCTAATTCACGCTCCCGTTTTTCGATCGAGTGTTGTCATGCCCCTGTTCGAACCCGTCACGCTGGAAACGTCCCGCCTCTTCCTGCGGCCGCTGCGAGAAGCCGACGCGCACGCCTTCTTCGAGATCTGGTCGGATGCGGAAGCGATGCGCTATTTCTCGTTCTCGCCGATGACGCACATCGAACAGGCCGTCGAGCGCGTCGCGCGCAACCTGAAGACGTCCGCGAGCGGGCAGGACCTGATCTGCGTGCTCGAACTGCGGGAAACCGGCGAAGCACTCGGCGAATGCGTGCTGTTCCATGCGAACGAGCAATGCCGGCGTGCCGAGATCGGCTTCAGCCTGCGGCGCCGGTACTGGCGCGGCGGCTACATGCGCGAGGCGGCGTCGGCCGTGATCGATCACGCGTTCGGCACGCTGCGGCTGAACCGGATCGAAGCCGATATCGATCCGCGCAACGTCGCGTCGGCGCGGCTGCTCGAACGGCTCGGCTTCGCGCGGGAAGGGTTGCTGCGCGAACGCTGGATCGTCGGCGACGAAGTGTCGGACAGCGCGCTGTACGGGTTGCTGGCGAGCGACCGGCGCGCGTGAGGCGGCCGGGCCGGCGATGGCCCGGTCAGGTCAATCCCGGCGACTGTCTTTCATGTCGGCCACGCGCCGGTTGTACCCGTTCGCGTCTGCGTACTCTCCCGTCCGGTCTCTCTCTGTCGCCGGCCGCGCATGCTCGTCGAACGCTCACGATTTCGCGAGCAGGCCCTCGACCTGTTCTTTCCCGCGCAGTACCGTAACCCACCGGTCGGGTAACGCGTGCTCGCCGTACAGCGCGCCGGCGAGGCTGCCGGCGATGGCCGCCGTCGTATCCGTGTCGTTGCCGAGCGCGATCGCGCGCTTCACGCAGTCTTCGTAGCTGCGCGTCGACAACAGGCAATGGATCGACGACCAGAAGCTGTCGACCACGTAACCGGACCCTTGCGGCGCGTCGAAGCGGCCATCGAGCACGATCTTCAGTTCGACTTCGTCTGCGGTGCCCGCGTAGCGTGTGAGCAGCTCGTCCTCGGCCGCGCGCACCGCATCCGGCGCCGGCTTGCCTTTGACGATGCCCCATGCCGTCAGGCCATAAAGCGCACAGCACAGCTGCGAGCGCACGTGGCCGTGCGTGACGACGCTCTGCTTGCACGCAAGCCGGATCGCGTCGTCGCGCGAGGCGGCGACCATTACCACCGGGAAGCAGCGCATCAGCGAGCCGTTGCCGTTGTCGCGCTCGCCGTCAGGACCGGCAACGGCGGGCGCCGCGCCGGCCGCCAGCGCATGGAACGCACGCTGCGTCTGCAGGCCGACATCGAACACGCGGCCGTCCGGCGTGAAGGCGCCGCGATGAAACCAGTCCTGCAGGTTGCGGGCGAACGTGTCGAGATTCAGGTCGCGGTCATCCGCGAGCGCGTCGAGCAGTGCGAGCGCCTGCGCGCCGTCGTCGCTCCAGGTGCCGGGCGGCACGCCGTCGTGAGCACGCGCAAAGCCGGGCGGCGGCGTCATGTCGATCGCGGCGGGCGGCGGGATCGACGCAGCATCGTGGAATTCGTACGGCACGCCCAGTGCGTCGCCGATCAGCAGGCCAAGCAGGCCGCCGCGCAGGCGGGATTGTCGGTTCGGAAGGGTCGTCATCGGAGGAGGCTGGGGGTGGAGGCTCGCGTTGCAGATTAGACCAATCGCATTCGCGTGCCTAGCCGGCGCATGCTGAAGGGCCGGAGGCAGCGGTGCGCGCGAATCGCCGGAGGTATGCTTGCGAGTCAGGACCGGATTCGCTGACCGACCGCGGAGCGGGTGGCGCCGAGTATGGAGCAACGACATGAAACAGATCGTGGTAACCCGCGTCGCAGCGTATTCCGTCGACAGTGAATGCGCGGAAGTGACGCTATCCTGCGGCGAGCACGAGATCACGGTGTTCTCGTTCGGCGGCACGGCGCGCGTGAACGACATCGTGCGAACGCCGGTGTCGGCGGTCGACTGCGATGTACGCGCGGCCTGTCTTGACGATTGGCCGGACGATGCAAAGCGGGCGGCCAGCCGGCAATGGATCGGGAAAACCGCAAACCCGTATGGTTATCGCGGATGTGGGCAGGTCGTCGACCGGGATCAGGGGTTGATCGACGTGGTCGGCTTCGTGATCGACGTGGGCGAGTTGCCATGCGGTGGCGCGGTCGAATTCGAGTGTCTGCGGCTCGACCTCTGAGCGGCCGATCGACTGACGGCCTTGCCGGGTTGCCGGCGCAAACTTACGCTTGGCCGGCACCCCGGCCCACGAACAGGATCGACCATGCAAGCCCATCCTCTGCGTCTTTCCCCCGGCGACGATCTGCGCCGGTCGATCGAGGAAGCATTGCGCCCGCTCGGTGCGCACGCGGCCTTCGTGATTCAGGGCATCGGCAGCCTGAGCGTCGCGCAATTGCGCTTCGCCGGCGTCGACCAGCCGACCGAATTGCGCGGCGACCTCGAAATTCTGACGCTGGCCGGTTCGGTGTCGCCGGACGGCGCGCACCTGCATATGGCCGTTTCCGATGCGAGCGGCCACGTGTCGGGCGGCCATGTGGCGAGCGGTTGCGTGGTGCGCACGACCGCCGAGATCCTGCTCGCGCTGCTGCCCGCACATCGTTTCTCTCGCGAACCCGATGCGGGCACCGGCTTTAACGAGCTGGTGATCCGGCGAGAGCCGGGCGGCGAAACGGCATGAAAAAAGCGCCGCAGGCCTTTCAGCCTGCGGCGCCATGGCGTGGTGCCGCGACGTCAACCGCCCGTCGCAGCCCGTCGCGCGTGCTTACATCTGCACGGTGTCGGCCACTTCCTTGAAATCTTCGATCTGGTCGAAGTTCATGTACTTGTAGATCTTGTCGCCGTTGGCGCTGAGCACGCCCATGTCCGCCATGTACTCTTCCTTGGTCGGGATCTTGCCCAGACGCGAGCAGATGGCCGCCAGTTCCGCCGAGCCGAGATACACGTTCGTGTTCTTGCCGAGACGGTTCGGGAAGTTGCGGGTCGACGTCGACATGACCGTCGCGCCTTCGCGCACCTGAGCCTGGTTACCCATGCACAGCGAGCAGCCCGGCATTTCGGTACGCGCACCGGCCGTGCCGAACACGCCGTAGTGACCTTCTTCCGTCAGCTGCTTCTGGTCCATCTTGGTCGGCGGCGCGACCCACAGCTTGACCGGGATGTCGCGCTTGCCTTCGAGCAGCTTCGACGCGGCGCGGAAGTGACCGATGTTGGTCATGCACGAGCCGATGAACACTTCGTCGATCTTGGCGCCGGCGACGTCCGACAGCGTCTTCACGTCGTCCGGGTCGTTCGGGCAGGCGACGATCGGCTCGTGGATGTCGGCGAGGTCGATCTCGATGACGGCCGCGTACTCGGCGTCGGCATCCGGCGACAGCAGTTGCGGGTCGGCCAGCCACTGCTCCATCGCCGCGATACGGCGCTGCAGGCTGCGCGGATCCTGGTAGCCCTGCGCGATCATCCACTTCAGCAGCGTGATGTTGCTGTTCAGGTATTCGATGATCGGTTCCTTGTTCAGGCGCACCGAGCAACCGGCGGCCGAACGCTCGGCGGACGCATCCGACAGCTCGAACGCTTGCTCGACCTTCAGGTCGGGCAGGCCTTCGATTTCGAGGATGCGGCCCGAGAAGATGTTCTTCTTGCCTTGCTTGGCGACCGTCAGCATGCCTTGCTTGATCGCGTACAGCGGGATCGCGTTGACGAGGTCACGCAGCGTGACGCCCGGCTGCATCTTGCCCTTGAAGCGGACCAGCACCGATTCCGGCATGTCCAGCGGCATCGTGCCGGTGGCGGCCGCGAACGCGACCAGGCCCGAACCTGCCGGGAAGCTGATGCCGATCGGGAAACGCGTGTGCGAATCGCCGCCGGTGCCGACGGTGTCGGGCAGCAGCATGCGGTTCAGCCACGAGTGGATCACGCCGTCGCCCGGGCGCAGCGCGATGCCGCCACGCGTGCTGATGAAGTTCGGCAGCGTCTGGTGCGTCTTCACGTCGACCGGCTTCGGATACGCGGCGGTGTGGCAGAACGACTGCATCACGAGGTCGGCCGAGAAGCCGAGGCAGGCGAGATCCTTCAGTTCGTCGCGGGTCATCGGGCCCGTGGTGTCCTGCGAGCCGACCGAGGTCATCTTCGGTTCGCAGTACGTGCCCGGGCGCACGCCCTGGCCTTCCGGCAGACCGCATGCGCGGCCGACCATCTTCTGCGCGAGCGAGAAGCCCTTGCCGCTGTCGGCCGGCTGGTGCGGCAGGCGGAACAGCGTCGACGGCGCGAGGCCCAGCGCTTCACGCGCCTTCGCGGTCAGGCCGCGGCCGATGATCAGCGGAATGCGGCCGCCGGCGCGCACTTCGTCGAACAGCACGTCGGACTTGACCTGGAATTCGGCGATCACGTTGCCGTCCTTCAGCGCCTTGCCTTCATACGGGCGCAGTTCGACCACGTCGCCCATTTCCATCTGCGACACGTCGAGCTCGATCGGCAGTGCGCCGGCGTCTTCCATCGTGTTGTAGAAGATCGGGGCGATCTTGCCGCCGAGGCACACGCCGCCGAAGCGCTTGTTCGGCACGAACGGGATGTCTTCGCCGGTGAACCACAGCACCGAGTTGGTGGCCGACTTGCGCGAGGAGCCGGTGCCGACCACGTCGCCCACGTAGGCGACCAGGTGACCCTTTTCCTTCAGCGATTCGATGAACTTGACCGGGCCGCGCTTGCCGTCTTCTTCCGGCGTGATGCCCGGGCGTGCGTTCTTTAGCATCGCCAGCGCGTGCATCGGGATGTCCGGGCGGGTGGTGGCGTCCGGAGCCGGCGACAGGTCGTCGGTGTTCGTTTCGCCCGTCACCTTGAACACGGTGATGGTCAGGCTTTGCGGCACTTCCGGACGGCTCGTGAACCATTCGGCGTCGGCCCAGCTTTGCAGCACGGCCTTCGCGTGCGCGTTGCCCTTGTCGGCGAGTTCCTTGACGTCATGGAACTGGTCGAACATCAGCAGGGTTTTCTTCAGTGCGTCAGCGGCGACGGCAGCGACTGCTTCGTCGGACAGCAGTTCGATCAGCGGCTGGATGTTGTAACCGCCCAGCATCGTGCCGAGCAGTTCGGTGGCGCGTTCGCGCGAGATCAGCGGGCAGGCGGTCTCGCCCTTGGCCACGGCGGCCAGGAAGCCGGCCTTCACGCGGGCGGCTTCGTCGACGCCGGCCGGCACGCGATGGGTGATCAGGTCGACGAGCGTCTGCTCTTCGCCGGCGGGCGGGTTGGTCAGCAGTTCCACCAGTTCGGCGGTCTGCTGAGCCGTCAGCGGCAGGGGAGGAATACCGAGCGCGGCGCGGGCGGCCACGTGAGCACGAAAGTTTTCAAGCATGGGGAGACCTGCTGATATTGCGTTTGAGGGGAAGGCCTTGCCGGCACTCCGGGGCTGTTCCAGGCACTGCTTTGAGCGGGATTCTAATCTCAATGATCTGTAACGTCAAATGTCTTATGTCTTATATAAGAGTTGAGACTTGGGGCATGGAAAACGCGGTGGCGCGGGGGAGCCGGTGTTTGCGGATGTGCTTCGGCGGCTCGCCTGGGCATGCCTGCAGGCGCTGTCTCGGATGTTCCGGCTGTTGATGGGAGGAGCTGGGGCGGCGGTGTGCGTAACCGGGATCCGGGGTCGCCCGTCTGTGTCGGGTCGCCCGCGGCGCGGCGCCGAACGCTGTCGTGTGAACAGGCAAGGGGCGCCCGAGGCTGCGGCCCGCGCTGGGCGCTACCGGTTACGAAGCCCGGGAGTCCGGAAGCCCGGTTGCCGGCGGCGCACATTTCTGCACAAGCACGCAGGAAACGGCACACACATACCGCTTTCGGGCGCCTACGCTGTATTTCACGTGCCTTTCAGCGAGATTTCAAAAAAACGGGGCATTGACGCGTGCCGGCCGCTTCGTCGTGAACGGCCGGCCGCGAACCCTCAAGTCCCGTCAATCCGGAACATGCGATCCAGAGAATCGATTTTCGTTGTCCTGTCGCTCGTCGCGTCGTCGCTCGTTCATGCGGCGGCGGCCGACGACGAAACGCGCGGCTTCGACAGCCGTCCCGTCGCACTGGTCTATCGCGGCCCGGCCGCATGCGACGGTTGCCCCGAGACGATTGCGAGGCGCCTGCGGGAATCGGAGCACAAGTTCCGGGTGCTTTACGTCGGGCCGGCGGAAAAACGCCGGATCACGCCTGCCGTCCTGGCCGGCGCCGCGCTGTATGTCCAGCCCGGCGGCGGGCAGGATATCCCCGGCGCGGCGGCCAGCATCGGGAAAGACTCGATCGAGGCCGTGCGGCACTACGTGTCGAACGGCGGGCGCTATCTGGGCATCTGCATGGGCGCCTACCTGGCGGGCGACCCGGGTTTCGGGCTGGTCGCGGGCGAGATCGACTCGGAGGTCGACCGGCCGCGCTCGACGCTTCACGGTATCGCGGACACGGTGACGCCGGTGGTATGGCGCGGGAAGAAACGCTGGATCTACTTCCAGGACGGCGCGATGCTCCCGGCCGCCCCCGGCGCGGCCGTGCTGGCGACCTATCCGAACCGCGATATCGCAGCCGCGACCTATCGCTACGGCAAAGGGCGCGTCGGGCTCGTCGGCCCGCATCCCGAAGCCGACGAAAGCTGGTATCGCGAGTACGGTCTCCGGAATCCGGACGGCGTTCTGCCGGACATGGCGTACGACCTGATCAACGCGACGATGAAGCCATGACGTGGCGCGAGCTAATTCCGCCGTGCGCGATACGCGTCGAGATTCTTCCGCGCCTGTGCGCGGATCGCGCGTTGCACGAAAGGCGTCCAGCCGAGCAGCGCGCCTTTCAGTCCGAGCGCCTGACGCGCCCAGCGCCACAGGTCGAAGCTGTCGCGATGCTCGACGATGCGCCCGTCGCGAAACCGGAACCGCGCGTCGATCCGGTTGACCACCATCCGGCCGGTCGTGGTGAACCGGTAACGGGCGATCCATTCGGCGCGCCCGGCCTGCTGATCCGCGGCGACGTCGCTGAACGTCAAGGAAAAGTCCTGCGCACGCGCGACCAGCATGCGCCACATGTCGCGTGCGAGGTCGCCGCGCAGCTCGCCGAACGCGGGATCGCTGAAGACGACGTCATCGGCATAGCAGGCGAGCATCGCGTCGATGTCGCGCTGCTGGAACGCCGTGTAGAAGCGCTGGATCAACTCGGTGTGCGGATGGCTCATCGTTGGGTGGGGTGTCGTTGCAGATGAAACGGAGTCTGGCCGCGGCGGCCGGACGTTCGACCGGTTGATCGACGGGGGCGCGCCATACGGCAGGAATGCCCCGATCGAGCGGATGTCGGCGCGTCTTCCACGCGACGATGCGGGTCACGCACGGGCGTTCGGCATGGCCGCCGTCCTGAACGTGACATGCGTCGCGACATGTCGCGATATCGATCGAAACAAGCGGGAGGGGATAAGGGCGTGCGCGGCTCCTCCGGTTCAGCCCTCGCGACCCGAACCCGGCCGGAGCGTCGGCGAATGCACGTCAGCGGTTCGCCAGCGCCACGTCCTGGTTGCCGCGCCCCGTCACCAGGCAGCCCGACATGAATGCCTCGCCCTGGCTGCTGGCCGCTGCTTCGCCGAAGCCGCGGCCGAGCGCGTCGACCTTCACTTGCGCGGCGCCCTGTTCGCATGCGAGCGGGCTGGTGTCGCGGCCCTGCGCATGCAGGATCGCGCGGTCGCCGATGAGATACGCCAGCAGCGCGAAAACAGCGATATGTACGGCTCGTCTCATGGTTCGTCTCCTCGTCGCACAAGCGTAACGCGGACACGTTCGACGAAGCACTTGGGGGTTCCCCCGGTAAACGTCTGCTGAAACCGGGGGCGGGCGGGGTGATCATGTCCCGTTTTTCGCGTGTTGCGTGGGGAACGAAGGCGCCGCTTCCATGCGGCCGGCGGGCGAAACCGGACGTGCGGCGACGCATTCGCGCGACGGTTTTCAGCGCGACAGGCCCGCGATTCGCGCGAGTTTGACGAATGTCAGGAGACGGGCGGGAGGGGGCGGTCGGACGACCGTTCAGAGCGATAGCATGAACGCATGATTTGACGGAACGCGATCGCGGAGGAATGCATCGGTTCCGGCAAGCAGGTGCGAGTTGAACATCGCTGTCGAAATAGTGAGGAATCCAAATGCTTAACGTCTCTTCCGTCCTGATCAGCCTCGCCCCGATGTGGGCCATCCTGCTCGTTGCGTCTTCGGCAGCCGCCTATTTCGTGTTCTGGCGCAAGGTCATCAAGTAAGCGCGGCGGGAACGCCGGTGCGTGCGTGGGCGGTAACGCTGAACGCGCCCGGGTGTTGCACCGCTCGCTGCAAACCTGCGGTCCGTCAGCGAACGGCCGCCGTCGCGTTGCCGCACGTCATCGCCGTCATTGCACGGCCGTGACCGGCACGTTCGAGATCCGCACCAGCCGGCTCATCACGCTGCGGCGGAACACCGACATCAGCGCATGCAACGGATCGTGCCGCGGCGCGACGACCACGATCTCGTCGCACCCCGTCTCCGCCGCCACGGCCGCGATCGTATCGGCCACCGGGCCGACCTTCATCACGACGCTATACTTGACGCCGGCTTCCCGCAGGATCCGCTCGGCCATGGCCAGGTCGGCGGACGCGAACCTCTCCTCGATCGAACGCAGCCGCGACAGCGGATGGTAGGCCTCGAGCCGCGTCGATTCGAGCGGCGCCTGAACGTTGATCAGCACGATTTCCGACGCGCACCGTTCGCGATACAGGAATGTCGCGTGGCGAACTGCCTGAAGCGAGCGGGGAGAGTGGCCGACCGGAACCAGCAGCTTGAGCATGAACGTTGTCCAGGAAACGAGATGATTCCAGCGTAGCGTGCCGCCGGGACGAACGATCTAAAGAGAACGGGCGACCGCGTAAAAATGTCGTTAACGCGCGCCGTCTCCTGATGCGCCTGATAGAAATATAAGAAATTTAAGTTTATGCGCATAAACGATTTCATCCGCGAGGGCGGCGCGTGCGAAGCGTGGCCTGTCGCCCCGATTTAGTCGGAACCGCAATGAATCGCGGCGGAAAATATCGGAGGTTGCCGATCCGGCGTCGCGTAGAGTAGTGCATCGGCCGCGGCGCGGCCCCGCCCGGCCGTTTCGGGGGGCGTCCGCCGCCATGCGACCCGCCATCCCGTTCCGATTCCAGGAGACTCCGCATGCCGCACGGCGCCCCGCAGCATCTCGCTCCCGCTTCCATCCCCGTCGACCCGATCGTGCGCCTGTCGGCCGGCGAACTCGCGTCGGCGATTCGCGGCAAGGCCGTGTCGTGCGTCGAGACGATGCGCGCGTATCTCGATCACGTCGAGCGCGTGAACGGCGCGGTCAACGCGATCGTCGCGCTGCGCGATCGCGACGCGCTGCTCGCCGAAGCCGCGGAAAAGGATGCCGCACTGGCGCGTGGCGAGTACCACGGCTGGATGCACGGGATGCCGCAGGCGCCGAAGGACCTGGCGATGACGAAGGGGCTGCGGACGACCTACGGCTCGCCGATCTTCCGCGAAAACGTGCCGCAGGCCGATTCCGTGTGCGTCGCGCGGATGCGCGCGGCCGGCGCGATCTTCATCGGCAAGACCAACACGCCCGAATTCGGGCTCGGCTCGCACACGTTCAACGAAGTCTACGGCGCGACGCGCAACCCGTACGACCTGACGAAAAGCGCGGGCGGCAGCAGCGGCGGCACGGCGGCGGCGCTCGCGTCGCGGATGCTGCCGGTCGCGGACGGCAGCGATTTCGGTGGTTCGCTGCGCAATCCGGCCGCGTTCTGCAACATCTACGGCTTCCGCCCGTCGCAGGGCCGCGTGCCGCGCTGGCCGGGCGTCGACGTGTTCGTGCAGCAGCTCGGCATCGAAGGGCCGATGGGCCGCACGGTCGGCGACGTCGCGCAGCTGCTCGCGATCCAGGCCGGCTACGACCGCAACGATCCGCTGTCGCTCGCGGAGGATCCGGCCGTGTTCGCGCAGCCGCTCGACACCGACCTGCGCGGCAAGCGCATCGCGTGGGTCGGCGACTGGAACGGCTATCTCGCGACCGAGGCCGGCGTGCTCGCGCTGTGCGAGCAGGGGCTGGCGACGCTGCGCGAGATCGGCTGCGACGTCGATGCCGCACTGCCGGCGTTCGCGCCCGACCGGATCTGGCGCCTTTGGCTCGCACACCGGCACTTGTTGTCCGGCGGCGGGCTGCTGGCGCACTATCGCGACCCGGCGCGGCGCGCGTTGCTGAAGCCCGAGGCGATCTACGAGGTCGAAGGGCTGCTCGCGATGCAGGGCGCGGCCGTGTTCGAGGCGAGCGTCGAGCGCACCGCGTGGCATCAGGCCGTGCTGAGCTTCTTCGACCGCTACGACTTCATCGCGGCGCCGACCGCGCAGGTGTTCCCGTTCGACGTCGACCAGCGCTGGCCGACGGAGATCGCGGGCCGTGCGATGGATACCTACCACCGCTGGATGGAAACGGTCGTGCCGTGGACGCTGGCCGGCTGCCCGGTGATCAGTGTGCCGGTCGGCTTCAACGACGCGGGGCTGCCGATGGGGATGCAACTGATCGGGCGCCCGCGCGGCGATCTCGCCGTGTTGCAGCTCGCGCGCGGCTACGAGCAGGCGGCCGGCTGGGTGGACGGGCGGCTGCCGGCGTGGATGGCGGGGTGACGCGGCGGCCGGGCGATAGCCGGTTGCGGAGGGGGGGCCAAGCGGGCGGCGGCAAGCCGCTCGTTTTGCTTTTGTTTCCGAACGTGTTGCCGGGGCATGTCACGCCGAGCCCGTGGCGCGGGCGCGTTGCGCGACGGCATGAAGTCATGCCAATGACGCGGCACGGAACGTTCTGCGTCACGCCGCGCCGTGCTGTTCTTCGGCGCGCGTCACGCCGGATCCCGGCACGGGCGCATTTGCGCGACGGTGTGGCGTCATGTGATTGACGCGGTCCGGCACGTTCCGCGTCACATGCCGCCGGTCGATGTTGAATCCGACGTGCGGTTCAAGACGTGCGACGGCTGCAGGCCACCGGCCGCGTCACCGTGCGGACGCCGCCATTCGCCGCCATTGATGCGGCTCGAGAACGAATGTCGGGACACGCGTGATATCGCGTGGCATACCTGGATGAATCCGCTCGAGCGCGTACGCCGGCCGCGGAATTACAAGCCTTCGCGTCTCATGATTTCGTTTCGATGTGTTTCAGTCGTTGCGGCGGCGCGCGGCGCGCTTCGACAATATCGGCCTCGATCATTCCGGCACGAGGAACACACATGAAACACATTCGCACGACGGGCCGGTACCTGGCCTCGGCAGGCATCGCGTTCGGCATCCTGGCAAGCGGCGCCGCGCACGCGCAGCTCGACCTGCAGTCGCTCGGCGCGTCGCTGCTCGGCGGCGGGCAGCAGGCGGCGCCCGCGCAGGGCGGCGTTTCCCAATTGCTGCAGGCTTACGTCGGCGCGAACCAGCAGGTGCTGACCGGCCAATCTTCGCTCGCGTCGGCGATGGGCCTGACCGGCGCGGCCGGGCAGGCGCAGCAGGCCGCGAGCCAGCTGGCCGGCGGCGATGCGCTGACGCCCGCCGCGCTGTCGCAGATGGGCGGCGCGCAGCAATCGGTGTCGCAGGCGCTCGGCCAGGCGTTCGCGAGCGGCGGCGCCACGCACGGGCCGATCGACAAGCAGGCGTTCAGCAATGGCCTCGCATCGCTCGGGCAGGGGCTCACGCAGTATTCGCAGCTGCAGTCGGGGCTCGGCAATCTCGGCTCGACGAGCGCGGCGTCGCTGTTGCAGTCGGGCCTGAATCCGCAGAACATGCAGGCTGCGTCATATATCGCGCAAAGTGCGCCGGGCCAGCTGCAGTCGCTCGCGGCGACGCTCAGCCAGGCCGTGCAGTTCGCGACGAGCCAGGGCATTTCGGTGCCGTCGGTCGCGTCGTCCGCGCTGAAGCTGCTGCCGTAACGTTGCGCGGGGCCGCGCGATGCTGTGCCGGCATCGCGCACGACGACGAAGATCGCCCCGCACAACATGGGGATTTCGCGCGATGTTATCGTGGCGTGTCCCTTTTTCGGTGCAGGTTCATGACTGACTCGTTCGACCTCTCGCGCTATTTCTCCCGCATCGGCTACGACGGCCCGGTCGAGCCGACGCTCGACGTGCTGCGTCGGCTGCACCTGCTGCACCCGCAAGCGATTCCGTTCGAAAACCTCAATCCGCTGACCGGCGCGCGCGTCGCGCTCGACCTGCCCGCGATCGTCGACAAGGTGATCGAACGCCGCCGCGGCGGCTACTGCTTCGAACTCAACAAGCTGTTCTACACCGCGCTCACGACGATCGGCTTTCGCGTGACGCCGATGATCGCGCGCGTGCGCTGGATGCAGCCGCCGGAAGTCGCCACCGCGCATACGCACATGCTGCTGCGCATCGATCTCGACGGCGCGGCCTGGCTCGCCGACATCGGCTTCGGCAGCGCCACGCTGACCGCGCCGCTACGTTTCGTGCCGGACGAGCGGCAATTGACGCCGCACGGCGCGTTCCGCGTCGTCGCCGCGCCGGTCGACGGTGAATTCGAGATGCAGATCGAGACGCCCGACGGCTGGCAGACCACCTACCGCTTCCAGCCGAAGCGGGTCGAATGGATCGATTACGACGCTGCGAACTGGTTTACTTCGACGTATCCCGAATCGATCTTCCTGCACAACCTGATCGCATGCCGCGTGCTGCCGGACGGCCGCGCTGCGCTGCGCAACACCACGCTGACGATCCGCGATGCGGCGGGCGCCGGGCACTCCGTCACGTTCGACGATGCGGCCGCATGGGCCGCGTGCCTGCGCGACACGATCGGCATCGATACGACGGGATTCGATCTCGACGCGCTGTTCGCGCGGCTGGCGGCGCGCGCTGCGGCCTAGCGCGGGCTCACGATACCTGATCGCGGCTCGCGCAAATGGGCTGCATCCGCACTTGATTTTTACTAGATTGCTAGCATACTAGCTCCCATGACCGACGAAGAAGTGAAGCAATTCAACGTGTACCTGCCGCTGAGCCTGATCCGGCAGGTCAAGCATCGCGCCATCGAAACGGAGCAATCGCTGTCCGCGCTGGTGGCCGATGCATTGCGCGCGTACCTGGCCGCGCCGCAGCCGGGCGCGGGGCCGTCCATCGAGGAGGAGTGACATGTCATCCGAGCGAATCGAAGCCGTGTACCTGACGACGCACAACTGGGGCAAGTCGGCGAAGTTTTTCCAGGCGCTGGGCTTTACGCTGGAGTTCGAAACCGATCACAACTCGGGCCAGCTGCGTCATGGCGACGGCCCCTTCCTGTTCATCGCCGAAGTGCCGCCGGGCGAAACGCCGGACATGCAGGTCGTGCTCAAGGTGCCGAACGAACAGGCGGTGCAGCCGCAGCCGATCGTCGACGTCGTCACGCCGTTCGAGGATACGCACTGGGGCACGCGCGACATGACCGTACGCGATCCGGACGGTCGCGTGTGGCGCCTGCAGGCACCAGGGCAGCAGGGTGCGTGAGGCCGACATGACCGAACCCCGCGAAAGCGCCCCCGACAGCACCGCCGCGCGCGTCGCGCTGTGGCGTGCGCTGCACGTCGAACTCGATGCGCCGCCGCATGTGCTCGCCGACGAAGTCGGACGGCAATTGCTCGCACCGGAACCCGGCTGGCAGCAGCGCGGTGACATGGATCCGCAGTTCACGCGGCCGTTTCGCGCGTCGATCGTCGCGCGGGCGCGCTTCATCGAGGAGCTCGTGGTGGAGCAGGCCGCGCGCGGCGTGAGCCAGTACGTGATCCTCGGCGCAGGGCTCGACAGCTTCGTGCAGCGTCGGCCCGACATGGCGTCGCGTGTGACCGTCTTCGAGGTCGACCAGCCGGCGCCGCAGCGCTGGAAGCAACGGCGCCTCGTCGAGCTGGGCTTCGGCGTGCCCGACTGGCTGCGTTTCGTGCCGGTCGATTTCGAGGCGAAACAATCGTGGCGCGCGGCGCTCGTCGGTGCGGGCTTCGATGCCGGCAAGCCGGCGGTCGTCGTGTCCACCGGCGTCAGCATGTACCTGACGCTTGAGGCGAACGCGGCCGCGTTGCGCGAAGTCGCCTCGCTCGCGCCGGGTTCGACGCTCGCGATGACGTTCCTGCTGCCGCTGGAACATGCGGATCCGGACGTGCGCCCGGGGCTGGAAATGGCCGCGAAGGGCGCGCGCGCAAGCGGCACGCCGTTCATCAGCTTCTTCATGCCGGCACAGATGCAGGCGCTCGCGCGGGAGGCCGGCTTCACGAAGACCGAGCACGTTTCGGCTGCCGAACTGACGCGCCGCTATTTCGCGGATCGCGCTGACGGACTCAGGCCGCCGAACAACGCGGAGGAACTGCTGGTCGCGACGGTCTAGCCTCGCGCGTACGCAAGCATGCCGGCAGCGCGCCGGTTCCGGTCACGCGGAACCGGCCAGCCTCGTCATGCGCGTTCGAGCACGGCCATTTCCCGCACGACCACGAGCAGCACCGCGAGGCTCGCGCCGCCGGACGCGCGCAAGTCGGCGAGCAGGTGCTCGTAGCGTGCGAGCGCGGTTTCGCGGCGCGCGCGCCACGCGCCGACGATCGTCTCGGGCGTGGTCGAATCCGGCGATTCCGCAAGCGCGCTCGCCGCGAGCGTGCGCTTGAGGCGCGCGACTTCCGCGAGCGCGGCCGCGCGCGCCAGCATGTCCCAGTGCGTCGGGGTCGGCAGCGTCGCCGCGCGCTCGCCGATCCAGCTGTAATTGAGCAGCGTGCCGAGCGAGAAATACACGCCCGCGACGAGTTCGAGGCTGCGGTTGCTGGCCGCGGCCACTTCGGCGATGTCGAGCAGCGCGGCCGAGATGTCGCCGCTCGCGACGCGCACCGCGAGCGCGCTGTCGACGCCGGCTTCCACCAGCACGCGCTGCCGCTCGGACAGCGCTTCGAGATCGTCGGCCGGCAACAGCGACGGCAGTTGCGGCGCAAGCCGCTCGGCCGCGTCGCGGCAGCGCGCGATCAGCTCGGCGACGCCGCCGTCGGCCACCGCGCCGGATTGCAGATGCCGCAGGAACCACAGCGCCGCGCGTTCCAGCAGTCGCGCGACGTCGACGAACATGCGCGCCTGCACGTCGTCGGCGACGCGGTTGTCGAGCGCATCGATGTCGCGCCATACCGCATCGAGGTCGAACACGTCGCGCGCCATGATGCAGGCCCGCACGATGTCGCCGGGCTTCGCGTCGGTTTCCTCCATCAGCCGGTGCACGAATGCGCAGCCGACGCGGTTCACGAGCGCGTTGGTCAGATGCGTCGCGAGGATCTCGCGGCGCAGCGGATGGCGGCGCATCGGTTCGCTGAAGCGCTGCTGCAGCGGCTTGGGGAAGTAGTCGACGAGCATCGCGGCAACCAGCGGATCCTCGGGCACGTCGGATTCGAGCAGCGCGTCGTACAGCCACATCTTGCTGTACGCGAGCAGCACCGCGCGTTCCGGCGACGTGAGGCCGAGCTTCGCGGCTTGCCGTTCGGCGACTTCGTCGTCGGTCGGCAGGAATTCGATCACGCGGTTCAGGCGGCCCGCGCGTTCGAGCCAGCGCATCAGGCGCGCCTCGGCATCGAGCAGCTCGACCGCATAACGGCCGGCGATCGACAGCGCCTGCGTCTGGTAGTAGTTGTCGCGCAGCACGAGCAGCCCGACTTCGTCGGTCATCTCAGCGAGCAGGGCGTTGCGCTGCTTCCCGGTCATCTCGCCGTCGGACACGACGAGCCCGAGCAGGATCTTGATGTTGACTTCGTGATCCGAACAATCGACGCCGGCCGAGTTGTCGATCGCGTCGGTGTTGATGCGGCCGCCGCGCTGCGCGAACTCGATCCGGCCAAATTGCGTGCAGCCGAGGTTGCCGCCTTCGCCGACGACCTTGCAGCGCAGGTCCGCGCCGTTCACGCGCACCGCGTCGTTCGCGCGGTCGCCCACTTGCAGGTGGGTTTCGCGCGCCGCCTTCACGTAGGTGCCGATGCCGCCGTTGTACAGCAGGTCGACCGGCGCCTGCAGGATCGCTCGGATCAGCTCGGCCGGCGGCAGCGCGTGCGCGTCGATGCCGAGCGCGGCCTGCACGGCGGGCGACAGCGGGATCGTCTTCGCGGTGCGCGGATAGACGCCGCCGCCCGCCGAGATCGCGGCCGGATCGTAGTCGGCCCAGCTCGAGCGTTCGAGCGCGAACATGCGTGCGCGCTCCGCGAAGCTCGTCGCGGGATCGGGGTTCGGGTCGAGGAACACGTGCCGGTGATCGAACGCGGCGACGAGCCGGATATGCGGCGACAGCAGCATCCCGTTGCCGAACACGTCGCCCGACATGTCGCCGACGCCGACTACCGTGAAGTCGGTCGTCTGCGTATCGATGCCCATCTCGCGGAAGTGGCGCTTGACCGATTCCCACGCGCCGCGCGCGGTGATCGCCATCTTCTTGTGGTCGTAGCCGACCGAGCCGCCGGACGCGAACGCGTCGTCGAGCCAGAAGCCGTATTCGTGCGAGATCGCGTTCGCGTAGTCGGAGAAGGTGGCCGTGCCCTTGTCGGCGGCGACCACCAGGTACGGATCGTCGGGGTCGTGCCGCACCACGTCGGGCGGCGGCACGATCGCGTTGCCGGCCAGGTTGTCGGTCAGGTCGAGCAGGCCGCGCAGGAAGGTCTGGTAACACGCGATGCCTTCGCGCATCCACGCTTCGCGATCGCTCGGCGGCGGCGGGTTCTTCACGACGAAGCCGCCTTTCGAGCCGACCGGCACGATCACGACGTTCTTCACCATCTGCGCCTTCATCAGCCCGAGCACTTCGGTGCGGAAATCCTCGCGGCGATCCGACCAGCGCAGGCCGCCGCGCGCGACGCGCCCGCCGCGCAGGTGCACGCCCTCGACGCGCGGCGAATACACCCAGATCTCGAACATCGGCTTCGGCTCGGGCAGCCCGGGCACCTTCGCCGGATTGAACTTGAACGACAGGTACGGTTTCGATTCGCCGTTTGCGTCGACGAGGAAGTAGTTCGTGCGCTCGGTTGCGTTGATCACGCCGAGGAACTGCCGCAGGATGCGGTCTTCGTCGAGGTTCGGCACCTGGTCGAGCGCGCCTTCGATCGCCTTCAGCAGCCGCTCGGCCTGCACGTCGCGCGTGTCGCCGGTGGCCGGGTCGAAGCGCAGCAGGAACAGCTCGACGAGCTGCCGTGCGATCGCCGGGTTGCCGGTCAGCGCGCGCTCGATATACGCGTCGCTGAAGGTCGAGCCGACTTGCCGCAGATACTTCGCATACGCGCGCAGGATCGTCACTTCGCGCGCACTCAGATGGGCGCGCAGCACGAGGCGGTTGAAGTCGTCGTTCTCGATCCGGCCGCTCCAGATCTGGTCGAATGCATCCTCGAACAGGCCTTTCACGCGCTCGATGTCGAATTCGGTGTCGTCCGCGAGCTCGAGGCCGAAGTCGTGCACCCACGCATGCGCGGCGTCCTGTGTCTGGATCCGGTACGGCCGCTCCTCGTCCACGCGCACGCCGAGATGCTCGAGCATCGGCAGGCTGCGCGACAGCGCGATCGGGTCGCCCGCGCGATAGACCTTGAAGCGGAACGCACGCGCTTCCGCCTCGATCGGCCGGTACAGGTTCATCGCGAGCTGCCCCGAATCCTTCACCCGCTCGATCAGCTCGATGTCGCGCACGGCCGTGCGCGCCGGATAGTCGTCGCGGTAGCCGGCCGGGAACGAATCGGCATAGCGCTGCAGCAGCCGGTTGCCTTGCTCTTCGCCGAAGGCGTCGAGCAGCGCGTCGGCGAGATCGTCCTGCCAGCGGCGCGTGACCTGCACGAGCCGCGTTTCGAGCTCGCGCGTGTCGACGTCGGGCATCGTGCCCGGTTCCGCATGCACGACGAAATGAATGCGCGCGATCGCCGATTCCGACAGCAGCGGCGTGAATTCGACGGTCACGCCGTTGTACGCATCGACGAGCAGCTTCGCGATGCGCCGGCGCAGGTCGGTGTTGTACTTGTCGCGCGGCACGAACACGAGGCACGACACGAAGCGGTCGAAGCGGTCGCGCCGCACGAACAGGCGCGTGCGCTGGTGTTCCTGCAGCCGCAGGATGCCGAGCGCGATGTCGTAGAGCTGGTCTTCGTCGGCCTGGAACAGTTCGTCGCGCGGATAGGTTTCGAGCACCGTCACGAGCGACTTGCCGAGATGCCCCTTCGGCAAGAAGCCAGCGCGCCGCACGATGTTCGCGCACTTGCGGCGCACGATCGGGATCTCGGTATACGAACCGAAATAGGAGGTCGACGTGTAGAGCCCGATGAAGCGGCGCTCGCCGGTGACCTTGCCGTCGGCGCCGACGAGCTTCACGCCCACGTAGTCGAGATAGCCGGGCCGGTGCACGGTCGCGCGCGAATTCGCCTTGGTCAGGAAGATCGGCCAGGCGCCGGTGATGATGTCGGCGGCGGCCTGCGGCAGCGGCGTGACGTCGGGGGCGCCGGACGTGCGCAGCGATTCGCGCAGGATGCCGAAGCCGGTGCCCTCGATGCCGCGCAGCCCGAAGCCCGTGCCGTCGGACACGAGCGCGTAGTCGCGCTGGCCGAGGAACGTGAAGTGGTCGGCGGCCATCCATTCGAGGAACGCGCGCGCCTCGATGTCTTCCGCGGTCGATTCGCGCGCCTTCATCTCCTTGATCGTCGCGCGGGCGATGTCGACGATCTTCGGCCAGTCTTCCACCGATGCGCGCACGTCGCCGAGCACGTGCGCGATGTCGTTGCGCAAGGTGTTGAGCAGCGCGGCATCGCCGCAGCGATCGACTTCGAAATGGATGAACGACGCGAGCTGCGACTGGCCGTCGCCGGGCGTCGCGCCGCCCGCATCGACGCGCTCGATGCCGCCGTCGGCGCCGCGCCAGATGCGGAACACCGGGTGCAGTGCCGAATGCAGCGCGAGCCCGAGGCGGTTGACAGCCATCGTCACCGAATCGACGAGGAACGGCATGTCGTCGTTGACGATCTCGATGACCGTGTGGTCGGAATGCCAGCCGTGCTGTTCGAGGATCGGGTTGTACACGCGCAGCCGTTCGCTGCCGGGCACGAATTTCTGGGCGGTTTGCCAGTGCGCCATCGCGGCGCCGTAGAGATCGGCGATGCTGCGGCTCTGCAGATCGTCGGCATCGGCGAAATCGTAGTAATGACGCAGGAAGGGTTCGACGATCCGGAACGTGGCTTCGGGCAGGCGCCCGCGCGCGAATTCGACGACGTCCGAGAGCAGATGTGCGACGACTTCCTCGTGCTTCGCTTCCATGGCGGTCTCCTCGTCGGGTGGCCATCGGCTGCTGCGTCTGAGCCGCATTATATGCACCGATCGCGTGACAATGCGATGTGCGCGCGCACATCGGGAGGCGGAGAAGGAAGCCGCCTGCAGCGCCGCCGGGCGGGCGCCGCAGGTGATGAATCAGTGTGATGCAGGCGGGCGTTCAAGCATCGCCGGTTGTGACGTTCAGCGCTCGTCGCTCCACAGCTTCCCGGCCGTCGCCCAGTTCTCCTTCTTCACGTCGGTGAGGATGATGTCGACCGAGCCCGGCTCGCAGCCGAGCGTCTCGCAGGTGACGCGCGTGATTGCTTCGACGAATTCGCGCTTCTGTTCGACGGTGCGGCCTTCGAAGAGCTGGATATTGAAAGTCGGCATGACAAGTGCTCCGGTTGAGTGTGTCGGGTTCGGCCGCGATCGCGGCCAGGGATGCGGCGTCAGTCGCGATACGACGGATCGATCCGGTCGAGCCGGCGCAGCAGCGCCGGCCATTCCAGTTCGCCTTCGATCGCACCGCCGTCGCGCAGTTGTTCGGCGGTGCGGTCGGCCACCGCCGGGTCGGGCAGCACGAGCGGCCCGCCGCCGGCCTGCGCGCGCACCTGGATATCGCAGGCCTTGATCAGCGTGTCCATCAGCACATAGGCTTCGGCGACGGTGCGGCCGACCGTCAGCGTGCCGTGGTTGCGCAGCAGCATCGCGGATTTCGCGCCGAGGCTCGCGGTCAGCCGCGCGCCTTCGGCCGGCGAAAACGCGAGTGCCTCGTAGTCGTGGTACGCGAGGTCGCCGTGAAAGCGCAGCGCGTGCTGCGACGCGGGCAGCAGCCCGTCGCGCTGGATCGATACGGCGATGCCGGCCGTATTGTGCAGATGCATCACGCAGACGGCGTCGGCGCGGGCGGCATGCACGGCCGCGTGCAGCGCGAAGCCCGTCACGTTGACCGCGTGCTCGCCGGCGCCGATCCGGTTGCCGGCCAGGTCGATCTTCACGAGGTTCGATGCGCGGACCTCGTCGAACGTCAGGCCGAACGGGTTGATCAGGAAGTGGCCGGGCTCGCCGGGCACGGTCGCGGAAAGATGCGTGTAGATCAGGTCGTCCCAGCCGTTCAGCGCGACGAGCCGGTAGGCGGCGGCGAGGTCGACGCGCAGCCGGCGTTCGGCGTCCGAGATCGGGCTGCCGGGTTTCACGGCATCAGGACGGTGTGCGAATGACGACATCGGGTTCTCCGAAGGTAAGGCGGCGCGCGACGGCTACGGTCACCCACGATGCAAGGGCGAACGGCGCCGTGAACACGGGGATGCCGGCGCGCATCGCGAGCCACTGGATCAGCGCGGCGAGTGCGGCGGCTGCAAGGGCCGCGCGCGGACCGCGCGACATCAGCGCCAGTGCGGCGAGCGCGCCGTTGAAGCCGAGCAGGCCGTCGGCGAACAGCGCGTCGTTCGCGCCGAGCGTGAGCAGCAGCACGGTCGACACGATCGCGCCGCCGAGCGCGAACGCGGCCGCGCGGCGCGACGCGACGGCGAGGCCCGCGACGATCAGCGCGCCGGCCCATGCGCCTTGCGCGAAGGTGGTCTGAGCAACACCCGACAGCAATGCGTCGGTGACGGACGACGGCGTCAGTGCCACGCCGGCCGTCGCATCGGCCGCGTATTGCGGTGCGACAAACGGCAGCCACAGCGCGGTGACGGCGAGGCACGGGCTCGAATACGGGCACTGGCGCCAGCGGGCGAGCGGCGTGCGCATCGCGCGCTGCACGAGCGCCGCGCCGATTGCGGCCAGCGGCGCCAGCGCGACGGCTGCAAGGGAAGCGGGCGCGAACAGCGCCGCGATCAGCGCGGCGAGCGCGCCGTTGAAGCCGTGCAGCCCCTGTTCGACGTCGTGGCGCTCGGCGCCCGTCAGCACGGCGGTCATGCTGGCGGCGGCCGAGCCGAGCAGCGCCGCGCATGCCAGCCGCAGGTCGGTCAGCGCCAGCGCGGCCAGCAGCAGCGCGCCGGTGAGCGCGTTCGCCTGCAGTACGATCTGACCGATGCCGCGCAGCAGAATGCGCAGGTCGATCGACGGCGAGGCGGAGCGGGCGGTAGGCATGATGGCGGCGGAACAGGACGAGCCGCGAGCATAGGACACAATCCGATGCACCGGAATAGGGAATTCTGGATAGTCAGGATTTGTCGGCGCTGCCCCGAAATGGGGAATGCGGGCGGCCGGCCATGTCCTGGCGGGCGTTGCATTGGCGTTTTTCGGGGCGAACGTTTCGTGGCGAGGGAATTCAGGCATCCGCCGGCGTTTTCGTCGGCGGATTCGTGCGACAGTGTCCCGCAGCGGGGAAACCGGGAGGGGGAACGATGCGTGAAGTGCGATGGGCGTCGCTCGAAGGCGACGGGGTCGAACATCTGGCGTTCGACCGGAGCGGCGGCGGGATCGTCGTCGAAAGCGCGGTGGTCGGCCAGCGGTACGGCCGTGCGTACGGGCTCGCGTATCGCGTCGAGTGCGACGCACACTGGCGGGTGACGTATGCGGTGTTGAAGGTGATGGGCGGCGGCACGCTCGAACTGCGCGGCGACGGTGAAGGCCACTGGCGCGACGGCGCGGGCCGTGCGCTGCCCGAACTCGACGGCTGCATCGACATCGACATCGCGGCGACGCCGTTCACGAACGCGCTGCCGATCGGCCGCCTCGGGCTCGCGCGCGGCGAGCGGCGGCCGATCGACGTCGCGTACATCTCGACGCCGGACCTGAAGGTCACGCCGGTCAAGCAGGCTTACGCGTGCATCGAGCCGGGCCGGCGCTACCGCTACGAAGGCATCTTCCGGAATTTCACCGCCGATATGGACATCGACGAAGACGGGCTCGTGATCGACTACGAGACGCTGTTCAGACGCCTGCCGGCGCTGACGGGCCGCTGAACCGCGGCGTTCGCGACGGCCGGCCGCTCCTGCGCGGACGCGAAGCGGTCGATCCGCGACGCGATGATGTCGGGGTGGCGCAGCACGACCCAGTGGCTGCCGTCGATTTCCTCGCGCACGTGGTCGCCGAGCCAGCGGTCGAGGTCGACCGACATTTCGGGCGTCACGTAGCGGTCGCGCACCGGCACGAGGATCTGCACCGGCGCCTGCGCATACCGTTCGCGCGGTTTGCGCGCCCGCGCAAGGAAGTTCGCACGGTAAAGCTGCATGCCGTTCAGCGCATTCTTCAGTTGCACGGGATCGCGCTCGGCACGCACGCGTTCGGTGATCTGCAGCCAGCGCGGCCACAGCGCCGCGCCGCCGAGCCGCCACACCAGCGACGGCACGACCGGCAAGTGGAAGAACGCGATGTACCACGACTTCAGGCTCTGCTTGAGCCGCATCTTCGCGCGGAACACGTGATCGAGGCATGGGCCCGAGATCGACGTGTACGACGCGATCCGGCCGCGGAACGCGGGGTCGGTCACGGCCTCCCAGCACTGGATCGAGCCCCAGTCGTGACCGACGAGATGGAACGGCCGGCCGCCGCAGGTCGCGTCGGCTACCGCTTTCAGGTCGCCGGCGAGCCGTTCGAGCGTGTAGTCGGCGCGGCGGCGCGGCGCGTCTGACGCGCCGGCACCGCGCACGTCGTACGCGATCACGCGGTAGCGCTTCGCGAGCCGCGCGCGGATCGGCGCCCACACGACCGCCGAATCGGGGTAGCCGTGCACGAGAATCAGCGGCGGGGCGCGACGCGACCCGCTCACGTAGACGGCGAGTTTTACGTCGCCGGACTGGACGGTCAGCATCTCGTGGGCGCGCGCCATGGCGTCATGCCTGCGCAACCGGGTGCAGCGGCACGCGGCGCGGGGCGGCTTGCGCGGCGTAGCGCGCGTTGGTCGCGTCGATGTTCTCGAGCAGCGTGTCGAGCCCCTGCAGGTACTGGTGGTTGTCGTGGTCCCACGGGTGGAAGCCGGGGCGGAAGTAGTCGAGCCATTCGCGCGCGATGCTCGGGAACACGCCGTGTTTCGGGCCGTACAGGTACTTCACGAGCCGCCACATGCCGCCGAACTTGCCGTGTTCGCGACGGTGCGCGCGCATCAGACGCACGTGGAAGTCGAACACGATCGTCCAGAAGAACACGGTCGTCGTCAGCATCGTGCCCGTGCGCAGCAGGTAGCTGCCGAGGCCCGGCTTCATCACGGTGGTCCATACGTCGTACGACACGGCCTTGTGCTCGGTTTCCTCCATCGCATGCCACATCCACATCTGCTGGTAGCCTTCGACCGAGCCGTCGATCCGGTGCTCGTGGCCCGACAGCAACTGGTTCGCGAGGATCGCCGTGTAGTGCTCGAGCGCGATCGTGATCGCGAGCTGCATCGAATGCGGCAGCACCTTCTTGAACCAGCCGAGGATCGTCCACAGGCGCTTGTCGAGCTTGTGCGCGGGCAGGCCGGACGACTGCAGCAGGTCGTTGTATTCGATGTGCTCGCGCGTGTGCATCGCCTCCTGGCCGATGAAGCCGAGTACCTGCTTCTTCAGTTCGGGATCCTCGATCCGGTCGCGATAGTTGCGCACCGAATCCATGAAGAAGCGTTCGCCGGCCGGGAACAGCAGCGACAGCGCGTTCATGAAGTGCGTGACCGGCACGCCCTGCACGTGCCAGTCCTTCGCGCGTTCCGGCGGCAGCGCGAAACGGATGTCGCGCCGCACCGGCATCATGTTCGGGGTCGTCATGATTGTTCTCCTCCCTGATTGCCTGCGTTGTTGTAGGTGGCGTGCAACGGC
>NZ_QOBB01000039.1:0-46164 GCF_024704855.1 Burkholderia sp. HAN2018
CCAGCTCGCGCATCGTCATCGTGATCCACTCCGTTGCAGCCATCGCAGCCTCCGGCGCCGGACACCCGGCGGCCGGACAGCTTACGCGGCACGAAAGCGGACATTTCCATGTAGCCAAAAGCGGACATTTCCATCTAGCTACTACAACACAAACCACCGATAATTCACGTTATGTAAAGTCGGACTGCTAGCAAAACCGGTACTTCTGTCAGGTTGAAGGAAACTGTTTGTAAACATACTTACAATCGCTTACACAGTTTCGCTTCCCGCAACGCCTATGAATGCCGCCGCCTGCCGTCACGGCGCGCTAGACGATTTTCTCGCGCTCACCGACGGCCTGTCCATCGCACGAATCGCGCAAACCCTCCGCTGCTGCACCCGTACCGTCCGGAACTACGTCGCCGGTCGCTCGCCGATCCCGTGGCACCGTATCGAAGTCTTGCGCCTGTTGGCGCTCGAATCTAACCGCGACGCACACGCCGCAACGGCGCCCGGCGCGCGCGTCGACGCGCCATCGCTGGTCCGCGCGAACATCGAGCCGGACCCGGCCGCCCCGGACGTGCCGCCCGATGAAATGCTGGCATGGGTCGGTGTTCACGCGCCGCACTACCTGTCGAGCCAACGCAGCCTCACGCACTACATTCGCGGGTGGAACGTGGTCGACAAAATCCGCCGAGCCAAGAGCGAAGGCACGTTCGCGGCCGTGCTCGCCAAGTGGCGCACGCTCGCGCTGGATCTGCCTCGCGCGTGGCGATCCGGCCCCCTATGGTCCGGCGTCGGGCCGCCAGCCTACGTTCCCCCATAAACGGCGACCAACGGGCCATAACGTTGACATTGGCCGACACGCACCGAATACTGTATGTTCATACAGTGTTTTTTTGAGCATCATGAAGTGCGACGACGACTCGAACGTCTGGGAATTCTTCAATGAGCGCGCCGCGATCATGACCTTTGACGCCGGGATACCGAGGCACGACGCAGATTTTCGCGCGATGGTTCGCACACGCCTGTACTTCGATCCGCGCGGTGTCGCCATGCCGTTTGGCGGTTATTTCTCGTGCTTTTGGAACACCGAATTCGGCTGGAACGACAACGATGGAACGGTCGTTGTGTTCCCTTGCGCCGTTGCCCTGCATTCCATGTGGTTCGCGGCGCAGGACGACGCCGACCGCTCCGGGCGCGTCTACACGTGGCTGTTGCGCCCCCCTGACGATCCGGATTGGTAGAATCCCGTCGAATCATCCGAACAAAAACTGAGAGAGGCCGACGCGCACCGCGCCGAGCCGCATATTTCGAGAGGCACAAAGCATGTTGCGAAAAATCGCAGTCGTCGGCGATACGTTGTCGACCGGCGGCACCGTCCTGCCACACGGCGGCCCACCCATCACAATCAACGGGCATCAGGTCGCGTTGATCGGCGGCCCGGCCTTCTGCGTCGTCTGCAAAGCAACCGGCGTCATCGCGAAATCAGGCGGCCCATATCGCATGAGTATGTCGGGAGAGTCTGCGCTCGATCAGGACATTGTGCTGTGCGGATGCCCGAGGCCACCGAAAATTATTGCCGCGCTCGGCGGTGAATCATGGTGCGACGACATGATCGAAGGGCACGGCAAGGTGATATCGAGCCTGACCGCCACGGGCGGCGTCGCAGCGGTCAAGAAAGGCGCTTTCGATGAGCAAGTGAAGGCGACCGAGCATCAGGTGGAAGGCTTGCCGTACTACATCGAAACGGCCGACGGCCGCGTGCATTTCGGCCGCCTGGACGCGAGCGGGACATTGCCACGCGTCTACACCGGGGACGATCCGGGCTCCTACACCGTTCATTGGGGCGACGACGCGCTCGCCAAGCACCACGGGGAATGATCGATGCCGCACACGAAACCGACCAAGATCGACACGAATACACAGACGGGCTCGCAAAAAGAAATCCCCGTGAAGGCGATCACATTCAAAGAGCTTTGGGACGCCTACCCCTCCGGCAACCCGTACGACAATCCGGACTACTCGAACCAGTGCGCCATTCGCATGAGCGTGACCTTGCATCGGGTCGGCGTCGGCATGAAGTCGTTTTCACAGAAAACGGTCAAGCCCATGTCCGGATCACCGACCATCGGCCGAATCATGCTCGATGGAAAGCCGACAGCAACGCGTGCGGATGAACTCGGCGAATGGTTGCAACATCAGCCCTTCGCGGGACTGCCGAAAGCCGAAAACATCACCGGCGCCGATTGGGAATCCAAGGTGAAGGGGCGCACCGGCATAATCCAGTTCTCGCGCTACTGGACACGCGAAGGCGAAGCCGCCGGGAACGCGAGCGGCGGGCACATCGATTTGTGGAATGGCTCGCGCCTGACAGTGAGCAGCGCACCTGATGCTGTCGCAACGTTTAGCCGGGTGCTCGGGTTTCAGGCGTTCGCACCCGGAACGTCGTTCGGGTGGTCTGACCTTCGGAATTCGAAGCAAATTCTTTTCTGGGAAATCAAATAATGCGGCGTCTATTGGGAACGATCGGATTCGCGATTGCGGGGCTCGTGAGCGTGATCGCGTGGTCTGCGGTCGATTCTCGCCTATGCACGGTCATCAAAAATTGGTGTACGCCACCGGCCGGGACGTGCGGCGGCGGCGTCGACGCATGCGCCGCAACGACACACGCCACAATGGATCTGTTCGTGTACTTGTTCGGCCCGCCGATCCTGTTCGCTGCGCTCGGTTTTTTCGTGTTCGCCCGTCGCCGACCATCGCGTATCGTCGTCGCGTACCTTGTCGGCGCAGTGATCACGCAATGGGTACTGTGGTTCATCGGCGTTCGGCTTCTGCATATCTGACCCGATCCAGCCCAACAAAAAAGCCCGCACGTGCGGGCCTTTCTATTTTCCTCCCTTCCGGAAGTGCGTTCGGTGCCGATCTGTCGTCGGATCGTCGCGCATCTCCATTTCGAGCGATGACGTGAATCCGCCATTACCGTCGATCCGGGACACGACGCGCTTCACGAGCCACGGTGTCGCATCGATATCAGGTTTGAAGCCCTTCGCGTTGACGGTCATTTCCGGGTAAACGTCGGCACGACCGAGCGCCAGCGTCATATTGAACGTAGCCTGCCCGCGCTGCGTACGCGCATATTCTGCCTTCGCTGCCGCTTCCGCATCAGCGCGCGAACCGTAGATTTCCGGCAGTAGCTTCGTGCTGCGGTTGTTTTCGCCGCCGACGATCACGGACTCTTGCTTGCCCTTCTTCGACGTGTGCCAACGCGCACGCACCGACGTATAGCTTTCGCGTTGCGACACGTGATAGCGGTACGAATCCCCTTTTGCCTTCCGGATTTCGAGCGTGGGCAGGGGCTTACCGCTCGCGCTCGTGCCCGCCCCGATCGGCATAAACAGCAGCCGCCCATCCTTGACCGTCATCACCGCGTCGTACCGCTTCGCGAGCCGGGTCAAAAATGACATGTCGCTTTCGCTCGTCTGGTCGATATGCGCGATCCTGACCTTGGCGAGCGCGTCGCCGAGCGCGGGTGTCAACTTGTGCCGAACGGCGATCGTCTTGACGATATCGCCGATCGTCTGGCCGTGCCAGCTTTTGTCGCGCCGCTCGTGCATGGCATCCGTCATTGACGCCGAACGCGCGCTGACTGTGATCTGATCGGGTGCGCCGTGGAATTCGAATTCATCGATCGTGAACGTGCCTTTGTCGACGAGCGTTTCGCCCTCCCACCCGATCGACAGCTTCAGTTCGGCGCCGCGCTTCGGCAATTCCAGATCGCCGCGCGAGTCGTCCAACACGAGATTGAGCGAATCCGCTTCGTCGGCGCGTGACTCGCTCAACGTGAGATAGACCAGATATGGCGCAATCGTGCGTGACAGGTCGCGCCCGTCGAGGGTAATGCGGTAGTCAGCGTATGGGACGAGTCGTCGCGTCGGCAGCTTGGCCGTTTGCACAAAATCCGCCATCGCCCTACCCCTTCTTCGCTTTCGGCTTCTTCGGCTTGACGTAGGGCGGCGTCGCCCCGGCCGGTGCCTTGTCGAGCGATCCAGTCGTCGGCTCGCTCGTCGCGGCGCCGCCGTCAACCGACGCCGCGAGTGCGCGATCGTCCACGCGCGTGATCGTCAGCGTGAATTCGATTTTCTGCGGCACACCGAGGACCGTGAAATACGAGTGCGTTTCGTGTAGCTCGTCTATCACGTATGCACCGTAGACGATGCCGCGCCCATCCACCAGCACGTACGCATCGCCCGTGTTCGCCATCTCGGAAATCAGGTCCATCGAGATAGGCGAGCCGAGCACCCCCGTTGCGATCATGCCTTGCATCGTAAACGTGTCGTCGCCCGGCCCCGCGAACTGACGCGCATCGCGCGCGCCGACGCGCGAATTGCTCGCGAACTTCCACGTGCGGCGACGCTGCATTTCGCTAAACGGCGCCGTGAGTGTGCCGAAAACGAACTGTCCGAGAGAAAGCAGCATGGCGGCCTCAGTCGGACAGACGCGAGCTGACGCGACGACGATCCTCGCGTTCGACCTGATCAATCACGCGGCGCACGGCCGCCTCGAATTCCTTCACGTTGTCACCATTCGCTACGTTGATCGTGATGTAGTAATTCCGCGTTCCACTATCGACGGGCGCCGACGGCGCCGCGCTCGCGGCCGACAGCGGCGGCCGGGTGTCGATCAGCGGTCGCATTTCCAACGGCGACGGCGCAGCGTTCGCCGTCAGCGCACCGAACGTGATCGACGCGGCCCCGGCGAGCCGGGCAGCGGCACCGGCCACGCTCGCGCGCTCACCCTCGATCCCTTGTGCCGCGCCCTGCCCGATGAACCCGCCGAGCGATGCGAAAACGCGGCTCGGGCTATGTATGCCAAGCTTTTCCTTGAACCAGCCAATTGCGGCCTCACCGACGTTGTGCAGCGCCGTGCGAATCGCGTTCATGCCGCCCGTGATGCCGTTCACGAGCCCGTCTACGATGTTGCCGCCGATTTCGATAAAGCGCGCCGCGATCCCCGACATATAGGACATGATGCTGTCCCAGTGCTTAATCACCAGACCGAGCACCGTCCAGTTCATGAAGTAATCGAGAATCGCACCGCCAGCCCCGAGCGCCTTTTCCTTGACCCACTCCCATGCTGCGCCGGTCGCCGCCTTGATGTCGTCCCAATGGCGCACGATCGCGCCGACGATCGTCCAATTCAAGAAGAAGTCTGCGACAGCCTGCGCGGCACGCAGCACCCCGGATTTGATCAGTTCCCAGATCGCCAGCGTGATCGCCTTCAGATCGCTCCAGTGATCGACAACGAAGCCGACCACGGTCCAATTCATCAAGTAGTCAACGACCCACCCGCCGACGGTCTGCACCGTCCGTTTGATGCCGTCCCACACCTTCGCGAAGAAGGCCGAGATTGGTTTCCAGTATCGATAGATGAGGTACGCCGCCCCGGCGATCACGCCGACGATGGCCGTAATCGCAAGGCCGATCGGATTCATCAGCAGCAGGCGGCCGACCGCGAAAATCATGCCTCCGAATGCGCGGAATGCCCCACCTACCCGAGCAAGTGCGCCGCCTACGCGGCTGAGTGCCCCACTCGCAATTCCCCCCTGGACCCCGAGCATTGACATGCCGTATCTCACGATCGCTAGGGGGCCAATCAACGCCGCGAGCCCGATCGTCAGCGAGCCACCGACTACGAGCACCGCGCCGAGTGCAGCGAAACCGATCGCCAGTGCGCGCGCCGTACCTGCGTTCCGCTCGGTCCACCCGCTCACGCGCTCAATAAGGCTGGCCGTCAGTTCGAGTCCGCGGTTGTACAGCGGCAAGATTTTCGACCCAAGCTGTTCCTCTAGAATCGCCTTCTTCGACAACGCGTCGATTTCCTTGCCTTGCGGCAACGTCTGGCCGACGTTGAACCCCTGATCGATATCGTAAGCGTGTTCGTTCAGTGCAACGCTCTTATGAATTGCCTTGCGTTGCAGGAACATCGTGGCAAACAGATTCGAGGCGCGACGGTTCGTAAAAATCGAACTGATCGCACTGAGAACGTCGCGCTCCTTCGTGATGCCCTTCTTCTCAAACTGCGGGAGCAGGGTCTGTTCCAACCACTCGAACGGCGACGACTTGAACTGATCGGTGTTCAGCAGCGCACCATCGGCGAACGCCTTCACGAGCCCGGTTTTCTTGTTCCATTCGACCTTCTTTTTATCGAGCAAGCCGAGCGACATGAGTTTGCGCGTCGCGCGCACGGTCGTGCGACCTTCGATCAGGTTCTGATAGCCTGACATGACCGCACTACCGACAGAGTCTCCGCCCATTTCCTGAATAAGCGGCTCCATCTGGTAATAGAACGCATCGGAACGCATCAGCTTGGCGGCCGTGCCGCCCGTCTTGATGAACTCCTGCCACTGATCACCACCGACGCGCCCGCCGGTCGCAGTGATGACCTTCTGCACCATGTTCGCTTCGCGCTTGAACGTTGCGGGGTCGTTCATGCCCCCGCGCTGTTCGATCGCCTTCAACATGTTGATGAACTTCTGTTCGTTCTCCGCCCCCTGTTCAGCGCCGAACAGTGCATCGTTCGCGAACTTCATTTTCTGAAGCGTCGGATGCACTTCTTCGGCGTGGTGCTCGTCGTTCAAGATCGTCATGGCGTCACGCATCAGCATGAGACTTTCCGTTGTGCTGACACCATACGACTTGTTCTTGCGCGCGAACTCGATCGCCTTTTTCGTATCGTGGTCGCCCGTGCCGAGCGCCTGAATTCTCACCTCTTCGAGCTTCGAGTGCTTCGACTCATCGAGCACCGAACGAACGCCGCCAAGCACACGGCCACCGACGGCGCGCGTCGCGTACCCGCCGACAGCCATTTCGGCCGCCGCCCCACGCGCGGCTTGATAACGATCGCGAGCAGGCGCGAGCGCAGCACGCCGACCGTGCACGGCCTGCAACCGGCGCCCCTGTTCCGCGATGGTCGCGTTCGTTTTCTCCATGCTGGACTGCAACGATTTCTCGTATGCCGTCAGCGTTTGCGTACCCCGTCCGGCCTGCTGCATGCGCGCGTTCAGTTCGCCAAGCCGGGTACGCTGCTTCTCCTGCTGCTGCGTGAGCGTGACAACGGACGCAGACGCCCGCCGCATCGCGTTCTGCATGCGTACTGTGGGATTTTCTGTCGCCTTGATCTGCGCTTGCAGTCCGGCGAATTTCTCCTGCGCCGCTTTCAGCTTCGTGGCGGTCTGCCCCATTTCGGTACGGACGGCCTTGACTGCGTCGACGGTCTTCTGTTGCTTCTGCAGTTCGGAAAGCTGCTTCTTCGTGTCGGCGAGCGCACGCGACAGGCTCTTGCTACCAGCGAGCGTTTGGCGAAGCGGGCGCGTCAGTCGATCGACCATATCGAACACGACGCGCAGTTTCAGTTCGTTATTCATTTCGTTCGTTTCGCACCCGCGCCCGCTCGCGCCATTCCATCAGTTCAGAGACAGTCATCTGGTCCATGACGGCGGGCGTCCACCCGAACACCGCCGCCACGTCTGCCATAGCGTTTTCTACTACGTCGGGGAGCCCATGCTTGCTCGCATGGCTTTCGTCATAAAAAAACCGCTCACGATCCCGGCCAGTTGCAGTAGGTCAGCCGGGTCGAGCTTGGAGACGTCGGCTTCGGTCAGCGTCGGCGTGGTGATACGTGGAAGCACCTTGTGCAGCGCAGACACGTCGAGGTTCACGAGATCGGACAGCGACACGCCGCGCAGTTCGCCGGACCCCGGCTTGCGCAGCGTGATCGCCTTGATTTCGTTGTCGCCCTGACGAATCGGTTGATCGAGCGTATGGGTGTTTTCAGTGTTCAGTTCTTTCATTTTCGTTTCTCAGTGTGGTGAGTGTTGGAGTGCGGTCACGCCGCACGTTGCGCTTAGACGCCGATGATCTTGCGAACCTGCGTGAGCGCATCCTTGCCGCCCACCAGTTCGATGAAGTTCTGTGCGTCGATTTCGATCACGGTTTCGCCGTTGATGGACAGCTTGTAGTAAGCCAGCGCCATCGTTGCCTTGGTCGTGGTGTCGTCGCCCGCTTTCGCGTTGCCGAAATCCACTTCGGAGTAACGGCCGCGTGCGACGATTTCGACTGCGGTCCACTCGTTGTCGCTGTCGTTCTTGTAGGCACCAGCGAAGCGCAGCATCACGCCATCGACGGACGGGGTACCCCACTGGTTCAGCATGTTCTTGTCGATCCCGCCGAGTGACCACTCCAGTTCCATCGCCTCCGGCCCGAAATCGTATTTCACCGGCGCCACCATGCCGCCGCCGCGCCATTCCTCCATCTTGCGCGTGAGCTTCGGCAACGTCAGTTCCGCCGTCTGCCCGATGTACGACACGCCGTTGAGAAACACGTTGAAGTGCTTCAGTTTGGACGGCATACCCATTTTTCTATCCTCCCTTCCCTATGTCTGGCCCGGACGACGTGTCCAGGCGGGTGCGTTACGCGTTGACCTGCGACGCGAAATCGGCCAGATACTGATCGGTAATCTTCTGGATTAGCGTGAGGTTTTCCAACGGCGGCGTCGGCGTGTAGTCGTAATTGATCGCCGCCTTACCGTCTTTCAGCGCCACGACGCCGTTCTGTTCGGCGTCGAACCACGCCGAGCCGCCAATCAAGCGGCCCTTGGTCACCAGCTCACGCATCTTTGCGTTGATGGTCTCGACCACGTCGCGCGGCAGCGCCGGAACCATCACTCCATCGATCACGACCATCTGCGCTTCGGCCACCGTATCGGCCAGCACCTGCGCCGTGCGGGTGGAGCTTTCGAACGCAAACAGCGGATCGTCGGACGCCGTGCGCGAGCCCCAGAATCGGAAGCCGTTACGGTTGATCAACGTCGTGACCTGATTCTCGTTGAGGAAACCCGCATCGGTCGCGGGATTCTGCAAATCCCACGAAACCAGCTTGCTAATCCCTTCGACGCCGTTCACGGCGACGTTCGAGAGCGTTTTGTTCCAGCCGATTTGTTGATCGATCTTTGCGCGCAGGCCGACTGCATACGCAACGGCGGGCACTTCAACCTCTTTCGACGCGGCGTCGTCCCATGCAACGAAATCCGGCCAGATCACCATCACTTCGCGTTGACCGAACTTTTTCCGGTAGGCCACCGCCTCCTCCTGCGTGGCGACCAGTTCCCCCGTCTCGTTGCGAGCGGCGACGTACGCCATCGCACGCAGCAGTTGCCCGGTGGATGCCAGCGCGTTCGCAACCGGCTGCGTATCGAGCCCCGGGACAGCCAGAATCCGCGGCTTCACCTGCACCACGGATGGAGCCGATTCGAGCGCCTTGAGCCCGGTTTTCGTGCCGTCTGCGTTCACGGTGCCGACAATGTTCGACGTGGTTTCCGCCGAATCCTTGCCTTGCGGGACGCGCACCACGACGGTGTACGGCCGAGACTGTTTCTGGATCGCGTCGAGCGTCGTGTACAGCGTGCCCTTTCGGCCCGCCTTACCAAGCGCGGCCTGCACGTTCGTGAGCAGCACCGGCTTGTTCAGCGGGAACGTAATCGGGTCCGCATCGTCGCCGGTACAGACGACACCGATAACGGCCGTCGAGATCGTGGTGATCGGACGAACGCCGGTGTTATCTTCGACGACGGTTACGCCGTGGTGATAGTCCTGCGCCATGATTGTTCTACTCCCTTGATATTGGATCGACGCGGCCCGGATCTGGATCGCGCGTCATCGGTTGCGGTCAGTCGGCGATGATTTCGGCGCCCGAAAACGCGTAGCGGTTCGGCGCGTACTGCTTCAACGTGGCGTCGCCGTCTTCGCCTTCCGGCACCGGCGCGACCAACGCCGCTTCTACGTACGCCTTCGGGTCTTTCCCGGCCTTCGGGACGCCCTCGACACTCAGCATCGAGTTTGCAAGTGGCGTGCGGTTCGCACGGCGAGCCGCGTCGTCGTAGAAACTCGACATCTGCACCGACGTACTGTTGGCCGCGTAATTGATCGTCACCGAGTCGATACGGTGAATGCTCGCCGGTGCGCCCGACAGTTCGACGGTGATTGTTTTCTTGAGGGTCATTGCTGGAATCTCCGATAAAGGTTCAGAAAATGGTTCGACAACGTTCCGGCTCAGACAGGCGAAACCGGCCATACAACATTCAGAGGGAACCCGGCCTGCTGCGGCACGTCACGCAATGCAGCGCGGTACTTTCGAAGTGCCGCTTCGCGTTCGGTGTCGCCAGCATCCGCAGCCTGTTCGACCAACGGATCGACCTGCGCAAGGAGCGCATCGCGCTCGCTCCGCGTACGCGCGGCGGCGTCGATCAGTTCGAATTCCGATTCGAACTCCGGCCACCAATTCAACAGATCGTCCGGGGTCGGCTGCGGAATGTCTCGCGGGTACCAGATCGGCACCCACGCCGATTTCGTTTGCTCGTATGACTTTTCATCGACAGGGTGCGCGACCCAATAATCCTTGCAGCGAACAAGCTGCGGGAATTTCTTCGACAGGATGAAAGCCGCTTGCTCGACGTGCAGCATGAAATTTTTCGTCATTGGTTCCTCAGCACTACGCCGTAGACCACAATCGCATTTGCAGTCCCGTTGCCCGGGCCGCTCAATCCACAAACGACCCACGGCGCCGGCAGTGCGCCATTGAGGCGATCGACGGTGCCGAAGTTGTTCACACCGGAGTCCCATTGCACGCGCGCACCGGCACCGGCTCGCGCATTGATGTTCCCCCAGATATCGTCGATTTCTTCACCGAGCCAGCGACCGCGCCATCCAAGGCGCAGATTCCCGTCTGTCCTGAGCGTTTCTTGACCACGCATGTACATGGTTCCCCAATCGTCAACAGACCACGTGACTGCGTTGTATGCACTGTTGATGATTTCCATGCCGCCGCCGTCACGTGCGCGCAGGTAAGTCCACGCGTCTTGACCCGGCTTGTTGTTGCGCAGGCCGATGTCTGCCTGCCAACCGTCACGATTCAGAGTGGGCCGGTTATAGAAACGCGAAAGCGCAGTGACATGGATGTTGGAGTTGAAGTGAACACGGTTGTCGTCGTTGTAGACAACGATGACGTTCGACTGCCAGTTGCCGTCAGCCTTCATGGTTGCCCATGCCGAATAGCTGCCGCTATAGCTGCTGTTCATCGTGCCGTGAAACCACGCCTGCGCCGTGCCGTCGGCACGAGCGACCACGAAGCCGCGCGCGTCCGTGTTGTTCGGTTGCTTGACGCGCAGATCGCCGGTCATAGTGTCACCGGCCTTGTTCACCTTCGAATTCGGGTCGAAATTGCCGGTGTCATACGGTACGGCTCCGCCCGCCCATGTCGGGCGCTTCGAGAACGAAACAACCTGCGTGCCCCGGGCAATGTCCAGCACCCTAGATTGCGTGGTGCCGTCGTCGGCCCATGCCGTCATTGCGAAATCGTCGGTGTCGGTTTTGCCGATCGCGAATCGCGTCTTGGCGCCGTTTTTGAAATAGATCGTCGCCCACGACGCACCACCATCGACAGCGTATCCGCGTCCGCGCACGAGCCCTTCCGCGTTGAGAATCGAGCCGTCGTCAGTCGCCCCGCCCACCAGCACGCGGCCGCCACTCGGCATCAGGTACATGTTCCCGGCGGCATAGCCCGCACCGCGCGAAACGGTCAGAACGTTCTGCGAAGCAGAGTACGCATCGTTTACCGTGCGGATGCCAAAGCCGCCGCCACCGTCGTGCAATAGCTCCCATTGCTTCTGGTCAGTCGCACCACCTTCACGGCGCAGGATGATCGACGTTTGGCCCGCCCCGGAACCGTTCGATGCAACCAGAGCGCCGACGCTGTTCGTGCCCCTTACCGTGCCCGCGACTTGCAGGAGATCGCCGCCGTTGTCGTTGGCGGTGCCAATCAGGACACGACCGGACGGCATCACGCGAAGGCGTGCGGCATTGCCCGCAATCAGATCGCAATAACCGTTCGCGTTCTCCGACCCGACAGTAGCGTTACCTGCCGTGCGGAAGTATCCGTAATTCGCGTCAGCCGATACCCATGCTGTAACCGAGCCTGCGCCGCCAGAAAATGACGTGCCATAGGTGCGGCTATTACCGCCAACTTGCAGCCGATTCGATCCGTCGTCATCGAGCCCGCCCAGCGTCATCCGACCGCCCGGAAAGAAGCGGGCCGCTTCGGTCTTGCCCGCAATCAGTTGCAGGACACCGGCAGCGCCTTCACTGCCGATCGAGACGTGGCCGTTCGAGCGGAAGTAGGCCCAATCGCTACCACAGTTGGCCCAAGCAGTAGTCTTGCCCTCGCCGAACCGATGCAAACCGCGCGTGGTCGCGTTGCCCGCTACCTGCAACATGCTGCCGTCGTCGGCTGGCTGACCGATCAGGACGCGATTATTTTGATAGTTGCCATCGACGGCAAGAAACCGCATGGTTTCTCGCCCGTTGTTCGTGACCGCAAACACGCCATCCGCGATGTGGAAAAAGCCCGTGTCCGGTGCGCCGTCGTTCACGAACGAATAGCCGGGTCGCGTCACAGTGCCTTCGGCGGCCAGAATCTGCCCGGACATGGTGATCCCGGTGGATTGCGCCGGGTTCGGCAGATTCCCCGCGTGCCACACCTCGCTCCCACTGCCGACGACCAGATTCTTCTTCGTGAAATCGAATGCGAACATCGCACCCGTGGACGGAAGGTAGAACCCGGCCTGCGCCGTATTGCCGAAGAAGTAGCCGCCGCTCGCGCCGACAAGCATGCGCCCTTCGTTTTCGCCATTGCGGATGTTCAACATGCCTTTGACGTTCAACTGGCCGCCGACGTACGTCCCGGCGCCTGTGTCATCCAGCGACAAGACACCCGTAGCCATATTGATCGTGAACGGCCGATACGCGTTCCACGATGCGCCCGAATCGCTGTTATTGGTCAGCAGCACATAGAAATTCGAGCCGTCATTGCGCAGCAGCACATCGCGACCGTTCCGCAGTCGGAGATTGGCGCCGCCCGCGTCGAGCCCCGACGACGAAATGCCGCCAGTGAACGCGCCGTCGCCGCCGACCTGAAACGCGGTCTTTCCATCATCTTCGCGATTGCCTACGACGACTCGGCCGCCGTGAGTGATCCGCATGGCGCGAACCTGATTCGCGTCGCTGCTGGAATCGTTCGGCGTGCGGTTAATCCAGAAGTCCAGGTATTCCCGGCCCCACGTCCCGGCGTCGTATCCGCTACGGATCGTCGCGACGAGCCGGGCATTGGTGTCCGTCGTGCCCGCCGCAAACGTGCCGTGAAAACGCAGCTTCGCGTCGCGGTTCAGCGCCCCAGACGATGCCGCGATTGCAAGCTGCGCGTCCTGATCGGTCGGCGCCGACGTCACGCTCACCGGCCCGATGAACTTCGGGCGAATCAGCGGCGCATACCATGCGGCAGCGGTCTTAGGCGTGAGCGCGCGCAACGAGTCTTTGCCGTCGTTGACCTCCTCCTGTGTCGCCAGTTCGATGACGCCCTGCACCGTTTCCGATGCAGGCGGATTCAAGAACGACGCGTCGCCGAAAACGAGTTTCGCCGCGTCGATCGACACAAACTGCATGTCGGATGACAGCATCAGATACGCGGCCGGTGACTTCTCCATGATCGGGGTACTTTGCACGTACACCGCCGCGAGCACGCCGTTTTCCAGATAGAGCCCATACCCGTACAACGAGTATTGATCGCTCGTCGTGTCTTGGATCGTGACGTGGATCGTGTCTTTCGCAACGTTTTTCCCGCCGAACGTGTTCACGCGCTTGCGCTCGTTCGGCATCACCGTCATGGCCGGGTCGAACACGAATGCGGCCGAGCACAGACCGATTTCAGTCACGCGATGCTCGTTCGTCCCCGTGTTGCCTTGCGCCACCAGCGCAGCGCGCCCGGCATCGGTTACTCGAATGAAATTCCCTGCCATGTTCATTGTTCCGTCAACGTCAGACGACGATAGAGCGCGGCCTGTCCGCCAGCGCCGACACCGATCGAGCCACTAAGAGCAAACCCCTGCGTGAAGGTGTAGTGGGCGCGCACGGGCTTCGCGCGATCTACTTCCGCGAGAATGTCGGCGATATACGATGCGGTCGGCGGGTTGCCGTCCTGCGCCGCGACCGTCATCACCATGTCAAAGGTGTACGGCTTGCCGGGCGGGTCTTGCTCGAACCATTCGCGCATTGCGATGTTTCCGCCGAAGCTTTCGACCACCTCGCGGACAGCCGCGGCCGTGCCGTTCTTTCGCGCGATCGGGATAGCGGCTTTCACGCGGGCGCGCTTGATGCGCTCGGGCCAGTCGTCTTTCCATGTGACGACGCCCAAGTGCCACGCGAGCCACGGCAGCAGATCGAGCCGGATCGTGTCCGGGTTCATCAGGTCGCGAATCGGCACCGGCACTTCACCAAGCCGCGCATTCGCGGCCGCGATCGCGCGCAGCAGCGGCGACGCGTTCGGCGGCAGCAGATCACCCGCCATAAACGCCTCCCGGGGTGATCTTGACCGCCCGGCAATACGGCGCCTGCGTGGCGGAAATCTCAACGTCAGCGGTCGGCGCGTTCAGCTTCACGCGCTCGACACCGTTCACATGCAACGCAGCGTAGATGCCGGACAGCGTGACCTCGCGGCCGATACGATGGGTTTCAGCGACGTAGGCCGCGAGCTTCGCGGCAGCCTCTTTCAATACGACACCCGAATCCGGCCCGGGGAACGTGAACAGCACCGCATCGACCTCGTATCCGATGATCGACGCACCACGCACCGTCACCTTGTCAGTGAGGGGGCGCACGTCGTCCGCACGAAGCGCCGCCGTCACGGCGTCGATTACCTCTTTGGACGGAGTGCCGTTGCCGTCGCGCGACAGGACGGTCACCAGCACTTCACCGGGGGCCGGACTCGTCGCCGATGCGTCGAGCACCGAACCATGCGCCGCGAGCGCGTGCGAGCGGTATGCGCCCTCTGGACCGGCGACGGAATACCCTTGCGGCGCCAACTGCGTGCGATAGCGCAAATCGCTGTTGCCTTCCATCACCGCCGGGGTACCGGCTTCCGGATCTGCGGGAGTGATTTCCAGGCGCTTGACGCCGAGCAGCGCGGCCAGTTGATCCAGATCGCCGTCCATAGCGAACGCCAGCATGACCGCACGCGCGGCGTCGTTCACGCGTTGCCGCAGGTACATTTCGCGATACACGCTTTCTTGCAACATGATCGTAATCGGTTCCGATTCCAGTTCGAGCGCTGCCGCCACTTCCGCGCGACGGTCGTCCGGTACGAGCGAAAGCAATCCGGCCTTACGCTCCGCAAGCATTGCCTCAAAATCGATTTCCTCGACAACATCAGGAGCGGGCAGGCGCGACAGATCGATGGGGGTACTCATGCGCCAATGCCCTCGACCGAAACCGACGTGCGGAAGTCAACAGAAGCGCCGCGTACCGTCGTATAGCCTTCGACGATGACCGGCAACGTCCCGGACGCGAATTCGCCCGACGTGATCGCGTCCTGATCGATCGAGACACGCGTGAGCGTCAGCCGAGGCTCCCAGCGCATCAGCGCGGTTGCGACGGAGGCATACACTTGTGTGAGCACCCCTTGATTGCCCGGTGCGTCGATCTGGTCCGGCAGGTCCGAGCCAAACAGGCGCCGCTTCACGCGCGTGCGCAACGGCGTCGAAAAGATGATGGCGACCGACTGGCGCAGGTGGTCCACGCCTTCAACGTATCGCCCGGTCTGTGCGTTCATGCCGATCATCACGCCCCCGCGATCGGTGAGGAAGTACGGGAAAACTCGCCCCGCGCATCGTGCGGGTGACGCACGAGGCTTACACCGCTTGCGGTAACGTCGCCCGTAAAATCGGCCGAGCCGTGAATTTTCATGACCGCGCCCGAACCGCCCTCGCCTGCCTGACCAGTTGCGCCACTCAGGAACGTGAATGGCCCTTCGACCGTGAGCGCGCCCTTGCACGTCGTTTGCTGCGCGTCGAGCGTGACGGTTTGGGCCTTGACCGTCGCATCCTGCGTTTCGATCAGCACCGAGGCAGGCGCGGCGAAATGGATCGTGGCGCCCGCAGGCAACGCAACTGTGAGCGCGTGACTCGCGTCGTCGTAGACGATCCGGCCGCCGTCGGCGAACACGATCATGTGCTCGCTCGGGCTCGTGCTCGGTGCGGGATGGTCGTCGGAATACTCGGCGCCGGACACCACGCCTTGCGACGGATCGCCGCCGGGGCAGTCGATCACCACTGGCTCGCCGATGCTCGGTGCGCTCCATGTACGGACCTTGCCCGCACGCGCGGCCTTCCACGGAAGCCAGTTCGTCGTGAGCCCTTCGCCGTCGGTGTCGGGGTCGCCGACCGCAACGCGGCACCGGGGCGCGGTCGGGTCGGCCAGATCGACCGCGACCACGCGGCCACGCAAAATCCCGTTCCGCTGTTGTCGCTGCGCTTCGTTAGCCTGTGCCTGTCCCACGTGTGCCCCACCGCTGAATCATTCGATACGCCATCGTGCCGCGCGCGCGATCGACGGGCGAGCGACGACGCCACGGCTCAGGCCGGGTACAAAATCAGCGAGGAAAAAGCGACGGACGCGTGCGACGGCGCGTCAGCGGGGGGAAAGGTGTTTGAGGTAGTGGTCGCGGATCATGCCGCGCTCGGGCTCAGTGAAGCCGAGCAGCACGCGACGGGGATACCGGTATTCCGGCCCGCCCGGCGCAACCGGGGCGCGCTCGCCGTGTTGGTGGACGGCGGCAATCTGCGCGACGCGCCCGGCGAATCCAACCGTGCCGCCGTCGGCCGTCGCCGCGACCGTCATAAACCGCGTCGTGCGCAGCTTCATGAACATAGCCTGCCGCCTGATCCGGCCCGCACCGGCACGCGCAGGCGGGCGCTTGCCCGACGCACGCTTTCGCGGTTCGAATGGCGTTCCGTCCGGGTTCGTTTGCTTCGCGATGCGGGCCGCCTGACTGCGCCGCAGATCGCGCACGATGGCGCGCAGTACGCCACGCCGTTGCGCGGGCGTGAGCTTCGCGAGCAGTTCGCCCACCCACGAATCGAGTGCGGTTAGATCGTCCGTCACCGTTTGCGCGCCACGAGGATGGTTTCAACGGGGTCGACCAGCCATGCGGCCGAGTCTACATCGACGTTACCGGGCGCGCTATCGTCCACGGACGCATACGACCGGGTACCGTCCGGCGCCACCGTCACGACGACGTTTTCGGTCAGGGGGACGCGGACCGACAGATCGACGGCGCCATTGTTGAGCACGTCCGCTTCGAACGTGATGCCGTTCTGCCGCGTATCCGGGTTCTGCACGATATCCGGCTGATTGCGCTTCGCCCACTCGACAATATCGCCCATCAGGGCGAACGTCGACCCGGCGAAATCGAGCAGCACGATACGCGCCACGTAGCGAATCACGTACGACTGCGCGCGCGACGCGTTCGATTCGGTCACACCTTCGTCAACGAACACAAGCAGACGATCGGGGTTTTCGGGCAAGTAAGCAACGGCACCCGTGATCGCGGCACGCAACGAATCGAGCTTTTTCACCGTGCACCGTCCGGATCTGCGACCGTAGCCGCGCGCTCGGCGCGCGCCTGGCAGTAGGCAATCGCATCGACTGTCGCCGCGCATTGCGCCCACGCGGCCTTCGTCATCAGCAGCGCCGCATTCATGTCACGGTTCGTTTGGGGCGCCATCGCAGGCAACGCGCACCGCGTCACCGGCTGGCACGCGTTGAAGGTAATCACAGGCGCCGGTGAGATCGGGGCTTGCTTGCAGGCGGGCAACGTCAGCAGGCAGGACAGTATCAGCCCATGCGCGAGATTCGGGCGTTTCATTGAGGATTCTCCGGGTTGCGGCTTCGATGCGCGCCTGCGCCGCGCTGATCTGCGTGCGCGTCGTATCGAGCCGCCGTTGTAGTTCAGCGTTCGACTGCACATTCGCTTCCAGTCGCGCAATCGTCTGATCGCGTGCCGTCACCTGATCGCGCGCAGCGCGTGCGGCTTGCTGTGCGTCCGCAACGTCCGCACGGAGTGATTGGACGTAGCGAACGCCCCCCCATGCGGCGAGCGCAGCCGCACCGACCGCCAGCAGCTTCGCGACAAGCGGACTCATGCGCCCACCGTGTACGACGCCGATTCGCCGCTGAAATGAGCGGTCAGCACCTGCCGACGCGGTTTCACGCCGTCGGCCGCGAGGCCGATATGCACCCACCGGCCACCCTCGTGAATGAGCTGATCGAACGCGAGATTCGACGCCGCCAGCTTGCGCACGACGTCGAGCGGTGCGCCGAACTTCGGGCACACGAAATCGGCCGCGAGCCCGGCAAGGTGCGCGCTACTGGCGACGCCGCCCACCGCGCGATTCAGTGCCGGGCAACGATAGCCCGACGTGATCTGCATCGGCTTGCCGCCGAGCAGCACGCGAGCCTGTTCCAGCGTCTGCGCCAGACGCCGCAAGTTTTCGACCGTCGCGGCCGACGGCGTGTTGTCGATCTGCCGCGTGCGCGCTACGTCGCTCGCCGTCAATTCTTCCAGCGTGAAATGGTCCGTCAACTGCATAGAGCCTCCCTGATTGCCTGCGTGCGGAGCGCGCCTTATCGGCCCGCGTCTGCCCCGCGATCCACTTCGCGCAACGCGCGGTCGAGCGCCCGATCGAGCACCCGCGAACCGCCATACCCGGCGAGCGTGATCACGCCCGCCTCAAGCACGGCCTGAAAATTCATCCATTCGGACGCGAAGAACGCCAGCAGCCCGGCCACCAGCGACACCACCAGATCCTTGGCGATTTCCAGCCCGATCGAGCGAACCGGCGCCGCATCGGCCGCAAGCTTCTGCAACGTGCTCGCGAGCCCGCCAATGAACGACAGGAACAGGCACAGCGTCACGGCCGCGAGCGGGATGCTCGACAGATCGTCGCCGAACGTGACCGTTGCAGCCCACGCCGACGGCGGCCACACCACCGCCAGCCAGACCCACCGATACCGAATCAGGTTTTGCACGCAGCCCTCCGATGACGTTTTTCGAATTGATCGTGGAACGCCAGCACCAGACTGGTAACGGCCATTCCGACATACAGCAGATAAGCGCCCCACGCATTGCCGAGGATCGGCGCAAACACGAAGGGCGGCACGAGATAGCAGAACGCCGCGCCGACATAAAGCCCGTGGCGATGCCGCACGAGCCACACGCACGCGCACCGTCGCGGCAGGACGCCGTTCAGCAACACGTCGGCGACCTGCACCATTGCGATGCCGATCATGGCAAGCGTCAGGATTGCGCCGGGCAAACCCTCCCGCCGCATCATCATGTCCGCGAGCGCGTACGGCGCCGACACGCTGCGCGTGACGACCACGAGCGCGAGCACTGCATACAGCGCGCGGAACGCGACAGCGCGCGCGCCGTGATCTTGAAAACTGGGGTCTTTTCGCATACGAACCTCAATCGAATAGCTGAACCAGCGGCGCCGTTCCCGCGATCCCCGTCGGGTCCGGCATTTCGACTTCGAACCCGAGCGGAAGAAACAGGCCGATATCGGCCAATCCCGGGTTCGCCTCTAGCACCGCCTCGACCACGCCATCGGTGCGGCCGTACCAACGCCAGCAGAGCGCGTCGACGGTTTCGTTTTGTTGTGCGCGTACCTTCATCAGATCAGGTCCACCGTGACGCGCTGGCGGCGCATGATGTCCGAGACGGCCCAATACGCATCACGCCGCGCGTCTTCCGGCAAGCAATCCAGCGCCTCCGCCCGACGCGCGCCACTGGCTGACGTGTCGTAACCGCGATAGCGCTCAACCAGCCACGCGAGCGCCCACGCGTACACGGCCCGGCGAAAACGCGACACCTGCACGTTCACGCCGTCCACTTCGCCGCTCAGGGTCGCCGCCAGATCGGCCGCGCCTTCGCGCTCGCGATCGGCGCGCCACGCGGCAAGCACGTCCCGGGTGTGCGCGATGCCTTCGACCACCGCATCGCGAAATCGCGCATCGGTGATCGTGCCGTCTTGCAGGCGCATCACTTCACGGGCGACGCGCAGATCGATTTCGGGAAACCATCCATCGCCCGGGATGACCGAGGCGACGGCAGGATCGGCCGGTTTCGGCGCGGTCGCGGCCGGGACAGGTGCGGTCGAAACGAAATCGTTCATCGCGGCACCGCTTCGGGGTGGCGGTGGACGCGTGCCGCTTGGCAAGGCGCAATGCCTGCCGCCCGGCACGCGTGCCGCCACGTCGCGAGGGACGCGTTACGCATCCGAGCCCCCACCATCGGGACCGGGTGCAGATTCCTTGCCGGACAGCAGCGTTTCGAGCCGCGCGATATCGCGCTTCACGCCGATCTTGTCGTTCAGTTCGAACGCCCGTCGGAACGCGGCAAGCGCGGCATCCGGATCGATCGCGGACAGCGCCACGCCGTACGCCTTGAACAGCTTTGCGCGGATCTGATCGACCATATCGAATGACGCGGTCAGGTCGATCACTTCGGCAAGCAGGCCCGACGGCACATCGGCCGTGTCGGCGAACCCTTCGGCCACCGTCGCCGGGAGCGTGCGATCGAAATGCGCGGGCATCGTCAGCCCGTGGCGGATCGCGTAGCGGGCGATATCCATCGCCCCGCCCATGTCACGGGCGTCAAGCCGCCACAGCATGATCGTTGTCACCACGTCATCCTGACCGCCCGCGTCGCGTTCCAGCACTTCGCTGATGTACGGAACGTAGTCGGGCAGGATTTCGCGCTTGATTTCGACCTTGCGCTCGACGGATTGCGTTTCCTTCAATCGCCGCTGATCCGTCGCGAGCTTCGCGCGCATCATTTCGTACGCCCTGTCCTGCCCGCGCTGCGTGCTCGCTGCGACCGCGCTGCGCGTGTCGTCAGGATCGGCAATGACCGTTGCGCCGGGCGCGGCGGCCGACGCGGCGACGCGCATCAGGTGCCGAGTGATCGGGGTATGTCGCGTCATCGCCGCACCTTACTGACCGCCCGCAGGAGCAGGCGCACCGGCGAATTCGACGTTCTCGATCAGGCAACCGGCGCCGAAGTCCTCGACCACATACGCCTCGTTGCTCGATTCGAAGAACTCGACCTGATCACGCTTCGGATTGTCGATCACCGCGCGCCGACGACCACCGATTTGCCAGTAAATCGACAGGTTTTTCGGGATGGTGATGAACAGCTTGCCGCGCGGCATGAACGGCACTCGCATGGCTTGCAGATTGCCGATACGCTTCTGGCTGATGACCATACTGGCCGCGAGCGATTCGGTCGGCGGGTTGTCGCGATCGAGGATCGGGAAATACTTGTCCAGGAGCGTATCGCGGCCGCACAGCACCACCAGTTCCGGGCTTTCCGCATGCCACGGCTCGATCAGCGAATTCGTCGCCTCGTACACGAGTGCGTCGAGGTTCTTGTAATCACCATCGACGCCGCCGATCACGAGCTTGCCCGAACCCTTCTTCCCTTCGCTGATCACGCGATCGCCCGCCTGATCGCGGTACTTCTGCAGCCAGCCCTTGTTCACGTCTTCGAGGTTCGGGTTCTTCGTGCGATCGGACGTCGCGGCCCGGCCCACACCATTGAAGCCGATTCGAATCCGATCGAGCGCTTGTTGCGTCGCGTTCACGTCGCGCACCATCGTCTGGAAATTCGGGAACTGCGCCCACGCATCGAGCTTGCTGTACTTCAAATGCGTGTCGTAATTCGTCTGCGCGCAGACGTAAGCGTTCGGGTCCATGTCGGTCAGATCGACCGTGGTTCGATCGGCCTTCGTGGTGTCGGTCGTGCTCGCGATCGGCGCGCCGATCAGCAGGCCGAGCTTTTCGCCCATCTGTTCGGTCACGCCCTGTACGTTGATGCTTTGCAGGAACGCCGCCGATTCTTGAATGCGCTTTTCGAGCGTTTGTTGGACGCTCGGCGCGACCGCGAATTTTTCCGCGACGCTCGCGACACCGTTCAGCTTCGCGATGTTGTCCATGTAGCGCGTCAGTGCGCGCCGGGTAATCGGGTTCATGTGTTCTCCGGTGATTCGATGTGTAGTAAGTGAGCCCGGCGGCCGTCAGCAGTCGGTCGCGACCCAATCGCCGCTACCCGTGGCGCTCGGTCGCGCAGTCGCGCCCGGTTCACGTTCGAGCGTCTGGCTCAGGGTGTTGAACGCTTCGCGGTCTTTCTCGCGGTCGGCCTTCAACGCAGCGATATCGCGCGTCAGCCCTTCGATCACGACCTGTTGCGACGCGCTGTGGAACGACAACCGCGTGATCAGGTCGGCATTCGCCGCGTCGCCTTGTGCGAACACGCCTGCCTTCGCAGCGTCACCCTTCGTTGCATCGGCGGTCGGAGCCGGGGTCTTCGGCGATAACCCGAACATTTCGGCGAACTTCGCCACCACGGCCGATGCGATCGACGTAGGCGACGCGGCAGGATCGGCGGGCGCGTCGCCGATGAGCGACGCCGCGTCGACCTCGACGCCGATCGAAAACAGATTCTCCGGTGCCCCCTTGCGGGACTTGAAGTGGTCCGGGTGTTGCCGCGAGAACGTGAGGATTTCGGTTCCGAGACTGGCGGGACTGTCCGTCACGCCGATGCCGAACAGATATGCCTTGCCCGTCTTTGCGAAATCCGGCGCAATTTCGACGCTCGTGTAGACCTTCTGGCGAGCCTTCACCATTGCCTTGAGATCGTCCGTCGGATCGATCTGTGCAAACAGCGCCAGCTTGCCATCCTCGACCTCGCGCGCTTCGACGGCCCGGACGTCGCCATACGCGCGGAACGGACCATCCGGCATGGTTCCCCGGTAGTGTTCGAGGAAAACGCGTGCGCCGTACTTCGCCGGGTCGTACGTGCTCGCCATTTCCTCGATCTGTTGTCGCGTGATGTCGCGACCGTCTGTCGTCGCGCCCTCCGTTGCCACCCGCACAAACTTCATTGTGTTTTCTCCCTGTTGATTCCTGTCCGCTTATCGAGCGTGAACACCATCGTGCGTGAGCGCGGCAAACGCTTCAACGCACGTTGCCGTGTGACAGGCCGGGTACAGATTCAGACGGTCGATTTCGCGCTCGCGCGCGCGATACGCTCGACGCATGGTCAAACCTGCAAACCCCTTCGCCGACTTCCCGGCATCGAACGATGTATCCGCAACGAACGTGACGAACCTCGCCACGCGTCGCGTTGCACGTGATCTGTTTTGGAGCGGATGGAAAATCGCCGCCATCGCCGAGTACATCGGCGAGCCGCGGTCGACGGTGGAGACGTGGAAACAGCGCGAGGGATGGGACAAGGCAACGTCAACCGACAAGGTTATCGATGCGCTCGTGCAGCGACAGCGTGTATTGATCGCGAAAGAGAACAAGGACGGGAAGGACTTCAAAGAACTCGACTTGCTCGGTCGAGAAATGGAGCGCCAGCAACGCATTCAAGTGCGCGCCGAGCGGGCCGAAAGTTTCGGAGGCGATAGCGGTACGGCGAACGAAGGCAAGCCGAGCACATCGCCGCGCTCGTCGTCGCGCAAATCGAATCGCAACGTCATCACGGCCGAGCAGGAACAGCGGCTGAAGGACGCGATGCGCGAACAACTGATCGGCCATCAAAACACGTGGTTCGAGAATCGACACCTGCGCCGCCGCAACATCCTGAAGTCACGACAGATCGGCGCCACGTTCTATTTCGCGCACGAGGCGCTCGTGCGCGCACTCGAAACCGGCACGAATCAGATTTTTCTGTCGGCGAGCCGCGCACAGGCGCACGTGTTTCGCTCGTATATCCAGAAATTCGCGTGGAACGCTGCGCAGGTTGAGCTAACCGGCGATCCGATGCGGTTGTCGAACGGTGCGGAATTGATATTTCTCGGCACCAGTTCACGAACGGCCCAAAGCTACAACGGCGACCTGTATTTCGATGAGTATTTCTGGGTCAGCAAGTTTGCGGAACTGAACAAGGTTGCGAAGGGGATGGCGACGCATTCGCATTTGCGGATGACGCACTTCTCTACGCCGTCCACGACGACGCACGAAGCCTATGCGTTTTGGACTGGCGCGGACTTTAACCGCGACCGTCCCGACGACGAGCGCGTCGAGATCGACATTTCCCATACGTCCCTTGCACGCGGGCGCCAGTGCGGCGACGGGCAATGGCGGCAGATCGTCACGGCCGAGGATGCCATCGCATCGGGATTCACGAAACTGGATCTGGAGGACTTGCGCTCAACGAACAGCCCCGCCGATTTCGAAAACCTGTATATGTGCCAGTTCGTGGACGACACCTCTTCGGTGTTCGCCTTCCGGCTCGTACAGGCGTGCATGGTCGATTCATGGGACGTGTGGACGGACGTAAAGCCGTTGCTCGATCGGCCGTTCGGCTGGAAACCGGTATGGATCGGCTATGACCCTGCCCTTACTGGCGACTCGGCCGGGTGCGTCGTCATCGCCCCGCCCGAGCAGCTGAACGGAAAATTCCGCGTGCTCGAGCGGCACCGGTGGAAGGGCATCGACTTCGAAACGCAGGCCGAGAAAATTCGCGAACTGACGCAGCGCTACCACGTGACCTATATCGCGATCGACACGACCGGCATCGGTCACGGCGTGCACCAGCTCGTGCGCCAGTTCTTCCCGCGCGTCGTGCCGATCCAATACTCGCCCGAAGTGAAGAACCGCCTTGTCCTGAAAGGCATGTCGGTGATCGGGAAAAAGCGCCTGGAATTCGACGCGGGTATGACTGACCTCGCGCAATCGTTCCTGTCCATCCGTCGAGCCATGACGCCGAGCGGCGCAAAGATGACCTACACCGCCGCGCGTAACGAGGAAATCGGCCACGCTGACCTTGCATGGGCCTGCCTTCACGCGCTCGATAACGAACCCCTCGAAGGTGCCAGCCGCGCGCGCAGCACCGTGGAGATTTACTGATGAGCACCGCCCTCGTTCCGACCACTGACGCGCACGACGTTGCAACGCGTGCGCCGCTTTCTTCGATCGAAACTTTCACGTTCGGCGATGCCGTCGCCGCGATCGACGGCGCCGACATTCTCGACTATGCCGAACTGTGGGCGATCGATGATTATTTCGAACCACCGATCAGCCGCCCTGGGCTCGCGAAATCGCTTCGCGCGGGCACGCATCACGCGTCCGCGCTGTACTTCAAACGAAACGTACTCGCCTCGACGTTCATCGAGCATCCGAAGTTTTCGCGCGACGCGTTCCGCCGCCTCGCACTCGATTTTCTCGTTTTCGGCGATGCGTACCTTGAACGCGAGCGCAACCGCATGGGTGGAGCGCGCAGCTATCGCCCTTCCCCGGCAAAGTACACGCGCCGGAAAACGGATCTGGTCAACTTCGTGTTCATCGACGGGTTTCTCGACCGCTACCAGTTCGACACGGGCTCGATCTTTCAGTTGATGGAACCGGACGTGAATCAGGAGGTGTACGGTATGCCCGAGTACATCGCTTCCCTGCAATCCGCGTGGCTGAACGAGTCGGCGACCCTGTTTCGGCGCCGCTACTACGCGAACGGCTCGCACGCCGGGTTCATCCTGTACCTGAATGACCCGAACATGGACCCGGACGACGTAGACGCGATCCGGAAGGCGTTACGCGACTCGAAAGGCATCGGCAATTTCCGGAACCTGTTTCTGCACTCGGCCGCGCGAAACAGCGGCGGCGAAAAAGGCGCGGTCCAACTGATCCCGATTTCCGAGGTTGCAGCGAAAGACCAGTTTTTCGACATCAAGAACGTGACGCGCGATGACACGCTTGCGGCCCACCGCGTGCCGCCGCAGTTGCTCGGCATCGTCCCGAGCAACACGGGCGGGTTCGGCGCGGCCGACACTGCCGCGCGCGTGTTCGGGCGGAACGAAATCGTGCCGCTGCAACAGCAATTCCTCAAGATCAACGAATGGGCGGGCGAGGAAATCGTGCGGTTCACCGACTATGTGATCCCGACGACGAGCGCCGCGTAATCGGTCGAAAAGTGCCAAATCTGGCACTTTTCGACCCCGCGTCTGGCCCTGCCCGGCGTGCGTCTGGCTGCGTCTGGAAATTCTCCCCGAAAATCGCCGAAACCCGCCCCGCGCGGGCGCGCCCCGGGCCGGGGTTTTGCGTCTGGAAGTGCCCTTTTTTTTCGGCGGGCAGGCGCGGAGGGGACTGCGCTATCCGGGCGCCGGGGCGCGAGCCACCCCACCGCCCGGCCCGTGCGGCACCCGCCCACCGAGCCCGCGTCCGGCCCGCCACGGGCACGCCGAAGCCTCAGCCAAGGGTCGGGACGCATTAGGCGTCGAACCGCTCAGAGGCCCGCAAATCGCGCCGGGCGCGGTGCCTCGATTTCCTGATGTGATATCACTTTTTGATTGCACGTTGATAGCACTTTCTGCTATCATTTGGGCATGAAATCGAAACACGCCCGCACCCTCGCCGCGATCTTCACGAAGCCCACTCTGGGCGGGATCGTGTTTTCCGATATTGAATCGCTCGTCGCCGCACTCGGCGGCGAAATCCACGAAGGCGCCGGGTCGCGCATCGCCTTCGAACTGAACGGCACGCGCCGCTATCACCACCGCCCGCACCCGGGCAAAGAGGCGAAGCGGTATCAGGTGGAGGATCTGCGCGACTGGTTTATCGAAATGGGAATCAAGCCATGAACAACGCCATGTCTTACAAAGGGTATTTCGCCCGGGTCGATTTCGACGGGCGCGATAACATTTTCGTCGGCCACGTGCTCGGCGTGGACGACAAGATCAGCTTCCACGGCGAGACGGTGGACGAACTGTCGCGAGACTTTCATGCGGCCGTCGATCACTACCTGGAGGACTGCCAGCGCGCCGGGCGCGAGCCGCAAAAGCCCGCGTCCGGGAAGCTGATGCTGCGCATTGATCCGGCCGTGCATGCGCGCGTCGGTATCGCCGCCGCCCTGTCGGACGAAAGCATCAATCAGTGGTCGGAGGAAGTATTGGGGCGCGCGGCCCGTGAAGTGTTGGAACGCGCCGGTTTCGCGAACAACGAGCGAGCCCCGGCGCAGGCTTTCGGAACGCTAGGTTGACGCGTCAGGGCGCCACCACTGGCCCACCTTACTTATCGCGCGCGCGAACGCGCGGGGCGTGTATCCCTGAGACTCCGCGCGCCATTCCAGTTCACGGCGCACGCGGCGCGCATTCGCAGAAATCAACGAACGCTCGCGCGACCCTATCGGCATGATTGCACCGTCGATTATCGGCCCCGTACACACGAGACGGTCATAAGCCTCGCATCGAGCGTGATACTCGACAGCCAGCGATGTTAGGCCGTTGTCGGGTTCCCACGTTTGGCTGTAGAGCATCCGCAACACGCCTTCGCCATCCTTCGTCATCGAGCAGATCGCCGAGCGCTCACGGTCGCCCGGCTCGTATGCGATCCACCCGCTATCGCCGACAGTCGCAATCCATTTGTGGTCGCTTGTCATGCTTCACCCGAACACGCCTTGCAGCGTTCCAGCGCCTCTATGCGTCGCTGTTGATCCAGCAGCAGCGCCGCGAGCGTAATGAACGCCCCACCGTAGCCATTGCCATAGCCGGAGTGCGTTGCGCTGTACTGCTGTTCGAGCCGGTATTCATTGCCGTTTTCCATCACGATGGTAAGTCCCTTACTGGCACTATCGAAAATCACCATCTTGATATCACCGCGTTGTTCCAGCGGGGCGACGCGGGAAAAGCTTTTGTCGTTTTCCATCACGCCTCCCGACCGCGCGCCTGCGCGCTTCCCAATTTCACCCACTCCGAACAACCCTCGCGGACTCGCGGCAGATCGCCGCCGCACACGCAACCACCAGCACGTTCGCAATATCCGACCGTCGCAGCCGTGGACTGCGCAGCGCGATCGCCAGTGACGGAGAGGCGCACGACGCTGTATACCGGGGGCAGCGTGTTGCGATTGCGGTGTTCTGCCCGCGCGGCGACGGCCCACGAACGCGCTTCATCTTCGTCGTAAGCAAGACGCACGAGCGCGCGGCCGTCCGTCACGCCCCATGCCGTCAACGATTCAGCGTGCAGCGGTATCCACGAGCGAGCAGCGCACTCCATCCACACGGCCCATCCGATGCCGCGCCAGCCGCTTCTATCGCCGGCGTGGAACCACACACCGGACGCCCAATACTGCGCGAAGCGCGGTTCTTCAACGTCAGCCAATGCCCGCAGATCGGCGGCGGTCAGCGCCGCGAGCGCCGTCATTTCGCACCTCGCTTGCGTGCGTTCACGATCGCCGCGCGCAGGTCTGCCCCCTCACCGGCAACCTGCCTTTCGAGCAGGTCGAGCACGCCGACCCGGAACACTGGCTGTTCACCGGCCACGTGCATTTTGCTGATCGCAACGTTGCCTTGCGCCTGAAGCCAGTCGAGCAGATCGGTATCGCTTGACCTGGCTGTTTGCTTCTGGCCGCCGACTGCTTTCAGAGCCTTCGGCGTGACCTTCGTCTTACCGGCCGCCGTCACCGCGTCTTTCGCGGCTTGTAGGTGCGCGACAGCGTTCACGCCCTGTTCCTTCATCACCTTGACCGCGCTCGTCGCCGAGACTGCGCCCGACGTGACCATTTCCTTGATCGGCGTCGGTGCCGCTACGAGCGTGAGTGCATTGCGAATCGACGCGACATTGCGCGTCAAGCGCCGCGCGATTTCCTTCTCATCGATTCCGCGGCCGATCAGGCGTTTGATCACCATCGCCTCGCCGAGCAGCGTCAGGCGGCGGCCGGAGTTATCGAGAATCAGGCCGAAAATCCGATCTTCTTCGGTCGTGCCGCGCACTTCGTTAATCACCGGCACCGCTTCGATGCCCGCGCCCTCGCTGTTCGCCAGCAACACGCCATCCCACCGCGTATGACCGTCGGACACGTACAGATAGCCGTCGGCCGCCGCCGCGACCTTGATCGGTTTGTGGCGAAAGAACCCGTTTGCCTTGATCGAGTCCGCAACCTCGCGAACGGCCGTCGGGTATTCCGGGTCAGCCTCGCGCGCCTCGTTGAATTCGGGCCGGACTCGGATCGCGTCGAGCGAAACCATGTACACGTCGGCCGTGCCCTGTCGGAACGGCTTCACGATCTCTTTCACGTTGCCCGGCACCAGTTCCATTTCAGCCTGTACCTTCGTTGCAGCATTCATCGTTCATCCCCTTTTAAGTACCCCGGCGACGGAATGTCGCCATCATCAGAAACCGACCCGCCGTCCGGCGTGTCATCAAAAAGCGAAAGCGACTCCCGCCGCTCGGCGCGGCGCACCGGCTGTTCGGCTGGCGTCATCGTGAGCGCCGTCCGGTATGTGTGACCGCACAGCACGTTGTCGCACTGGAAATCGACGTTCCAGCACAGCTCAGACGTGCGCAGCATCGCGCGCGCTATGCCGCGCGCCCCGCAGTGCGGGCATGGCATGGTCCACCGCATATCAATGCCCGATCCACTTCCGCGTGCGGGAATTGACTGAGCCGAGCAACGGGCCCGCACGCACGATCGGGATATCGAGCCCGTCACGCGGCGCGGCCGACGGGGAAAGCGAATAGAGAATTTCGACCGACGCAGGCGCACGGAACCCGCAATCCGGGCACCAAAAATACAAGCGGCGCATCGTGTCGCTCATCGGCTCAGAATGGCGCGCTTCGATTTTCCCGTCGCACGCTGGACACTCGATCGACATGTCGTGCGGATCGCGATAGCTGGCGTTCATAGGGCTCCCGAATGGTTAGGTTGCAGATGCTGCGTGGCATTGGCCGTGTCGTAGTCGGCCAGCCAGTCGGATACGTCGTGCGAACCGCGTGCGCGTGCGCCCTCGCGGCGCGTGCAGCCCGGATCTGAAGACGGATCGATGCGGAAAGACCCCGCGTATTCGAGCCATGCGGCGACCGGCGTTTCTGGCGCTTCGACCCGCTCGGGCTCCTGCGTACAGTTATTGACACCAGTCCAAGGGCGGGCGGCTGCGCCGCCGCGCCGAACCACCCGCCACACGTGACGCGTCGACGGTACGAAAATCTGCGTTTCGCGGGTGTACGAACAAAGGCCGTCAACGATGCTCGCGACGCCGATCGCCTCGACGCCGTGCGGCACGCGCACCGGAGCGATGCCATACCGCCCTTCGCGATGCTCGACCGTGTGACGGATGTAGACCATGCGGGCTTCGCCCGCGATGCCGCCCATCGCGCGCGAGTACGCGGCCCAATCGGCGGGTTTGTCGTCGCGCTTCTGCGCAGCCGTCCACGCGGCAACGATGCGCGCCGATTCCTCGATCGCGGGCAAATCGTCCTCTTTGACGCGGCGCAGCTCGCGCCACACGCCGACCGGCGCACCGCCAAACTGCTGAAACTGTCGGATGCCCCACAACGCGGCCCATGTCTCGACGCGCGCCGACGGCGTGATTTCGTCGTCGTCCCAAAAATCCGACTGCACCACGTAGCCTTCGTTCGTCTTGTGGTCGCCGACCGCGTGACCGTCGATGTTCTTCGAAATGTATTTGGCGATGTAGCCGACCGCCGAGCCCTTCGCCTTGTCGATCAGTTCGAAGCGCACGCGATGCTCGCGCGCGCCCGGTTCGTTCCCGGAATCGCGCAGGCCGTGTTTGCGCATGATTTCGCAGAACCGCTTGATATCGTTCGAGAACACCAGACCATGCCAATGCGGCGAGCCGTCGTGATGCGGCTCCGCTACCCGCATGCCGAAGTACGTCACGCCCTCGCGGCTCAACTCGGCGCGGATGCGTTGCCACACCTTCCGCAAGTACGCCTGCCCGTCGCGCGGCGTGACGCCCGCATAGTTCGGGTTCGGCTTGAACCAGCTATCGGTCTGCCTGACCGCATGGAACCGACTCGGGCAAGTCAGCGTGAACATGACGCCGCGATACTTCGCACCGTCGGCCAGTTCTTCCAGCCCACGCAAGCGCGTGAACAGTTCGCCGCGCTTCAATGCCTTGTTCGAAATGCCCTTCGACGCCAGTTCGGCGAGCGTGAAGCGCTGCCCGTCTTCGTTCTCCATCGTCACCGCTTCGAGCGTGCGAGCGTTGCGCCGATTCTGCGCAATGCGTCGCCGAACGGCTTCGTTGCTCGCGTACGGCTCCGCTTTCAGGTGGACGAAGTGCAGACGAATGTTCGAGTGTTCCAGGCTACGAATGTGCATCTTGCGCAACTGACGACGCCACCACAGTTCGCACTTCACGCGCGCGACCTGATCGGCCGGATGCTCGAAATTCGGCATTTCGACGTTGTAAGCGCCGCACGTCGCACGCGCGACGACGAGCGCATCGGCCAGTTCGAGCCCATACGCGCGCATCGTCACATCGGACGCGATTCGGCGAGCCTTCATGCAGATTTCATGATCGGTCGCGTCGGGCGATACCGGCATCCCGTCCGGCGCATGATCTTCGAGAAAGTCACGCAGCGAGTTTGCGGCGGCGGCCAAATCAAACATGTGCGACGCGTTGAACCCGGTGCGCTCGCGATACTTGCGCGCGCTTTCGCGCCCTGCTTCGCGCGCTTGTTCGAGCGCGCGGCGCATCCACTTGACGGGAAGGCGCTTTTTCGCCTTGTTCGCTTCGGGAAGCGTTGGAACGCTGCTTGCCGCGTCGTGCGCGTAGATCCACATTGCGAGCTAGACCCCTGCCTTCGCCTTGAGCGCCGAACGCGCAATCGCCCGAGAGAAACACACCGCTACGAGGAACAGACTGCCCGTGACGGGATAGCCGCACCATGTGACGGCGACAGCGACCGCGCCAAGAACCAAGCCGCTGAACAGGTACGCGATGCGTGACGCTATCGGCTTCACGTCGCCCGGCCCGGCGATTGCGATACACAGCGAACACGCGATAAGAATCCACATTCCGGAAAGCAGCACAAGCCGCGCACCGTCGATGGAAAAGCGCTGCCAAGCGACCAGCAACGCCGCATATACACCCGCGCTCGCCAACACATGCAACCAATGATTGATTTTCTTCTTCATCGAATTTCGCTCGCTCGCTTCATCACGCGCGTTGCGCAGTCTTGATCGGCCACGCCGGGTCCATGCCTTCATCCGGGTGCGTACCGCACCACGTAATCACGGCGACCAACGTAATCAACCAGATCGCCCACAGAGGCAGAGGTTTTTTCTCGGGAGACGTTTTCATCGGGGGAACCTCCAGTGATTAACGGAACAGAAACCGCCGCTTCGACATGTCACGTAGCAGCGGTCGGAGAACCCGCATTGCGTCGGCTTCGGCACGATCGGATTGCGTGGTCCGTGGCGGACAAGACAGCGGTGGCAATGCTGCCAGCGCCCCGGCACCGATGCCGAAATCCGCCAAGTCTTCGATCAGTAGTTCGCGCGTCGAGGCGGCCTCATCATCGCGTCGCTGATCCATGTCAGCCCCGCGTCGTGTCAGCCGCGAACAGGGGCATTTCCGCCGCATCGTCGCCGAGGCACACTGACGAGCGCGGATCGATACCCGTTGCAGCGCAAGCCGCAGGCGAAATCCAAACCACCTCTTCACGGGCTACGGTGCCAACCTGCCCGGTCGCGCGCGTGCTTCGTGTGAACCGCGCCCATCCACTCAATGCGCGGTCATACATTCCCGACGCGTAGCCGCTGACGACCGCCATACCACGCAGATTCGCGAGCATCGCCAGCAGATCGGCGTGTTCGAACGGGGACATTTCGCACCGATAGTCGCGGCCAAGCCCACGCGACACGCTGTTGCGCACTTCGGGCAGGTACGGCGGGTCGACGTAGAACAGGACGCCCGGCGCGTCATATTTCGCGATCAGTTCGACGGCGGGCATATGCTCGATCATGGTCCCCTGCAAACGGGCGCCGACGGCCGTGAGGCGCGCGGGGTACCGTAGCCACTGCCCGGGGCCGTCCGACCAAATGTCGGCGGCGAAGCCGATCGGCGAATGTAGCGGGCGGGTCGAGCCGACCGACCCGAAACCCATCTGCGCACGAATGCACAAGCGGCGCGCGCGCTCGACCGGTTCGTCTGCCACATTCCACGCTGCCTCGAATTCGGCCCGCGCGTATGGCGTCGCATTCAGCGCGTCGATCAACTGCGCCCGCATCACGTCATCGCGCACCACGCGGAACAGGTTCACGATTTCGCCGTCCAGATCGTTGTAAATCTCGACACGGCTTCGCGGCTTTTGCAGCAGAACACCCGCCGAGCCACCGAACGGTTCGACGTAGATTTCGTGTGACGGCAGGTGCGAGAGCACCCACGGGGCGACGCGAAACTTGCTGCCGAAGTAGCTGATAAGGGGCGCCGTAACGGTCACGCTGCCTCCGCGTGGATCGTTCGACGGCTTTCTCGTGCCGAGCGCAGCGCGTCATCGCGCGACATGCAGCAAGCCGGGGCCACACCGCTTTCCTCGTACCAGTGAAATTCCGATCCGTTCACCGTGAAGTAGCCGCCGCGCGTGCGACGTTCGTAGAACGGGCCGGTTTCGATAATGCCGCGCTCGATCTGGCGCGGCGCAGCGGCTTGAATGTCGGCAAGCGTCATACCGACCTCACGATAGCGAAAGCCCGATCGGCGCAGTGCAACGCCAACGCCTGCCGTTCTGCCTCATCGCTTGCGCGACGGCGGGCCATTTGCTCGGCGTTACTGGCACGAATCACTCGCCGGATCGCGAGCGTTTCCGCCTCTTGTTGGTTAGGAATGCTATAGACAATAGCCATTTCGTCATCCCTCGATTGAATCAGTTTGCTTTAGGAACTGGCGTCCGCTACTGTCCGGGACGCCTTCTGGCGCGCGATATACTCACGCACTTTCGACAACCATTCAGCGGGAGCAGGCGCACCGTCGAACCCACCGATCGAAATCCACTTCAGAAAATAGGACAGTTCATCGATCGGGTCGCGGCGGCTTGTGCTATCGAATCGCCTATGAAAAAGCTTGATCGCACAGGGGCTTGGGACCCGCTCATTGCCACTGTTGACGCGCAGTTCGAGCCACCCGAATTCGATGCAGAATTGGTTGAATGTCTCGGCCTCGCTCATGTAGACACATTGCGCGAATTCCGCCGATGTGCACCGCGCTTCGTGATTGGTGTTCGCAACGACGCAGGCGACCTGTATCGCCGCATCGGCGCTTACATCGTTCCCGATGCGCGGCAGGTGACGAACTGGTTTCTCGACGCTGGATTCACCGACGAGATCGGTGCCGCGCAAGTCACCGTTGAAGGCTGCGACCATATTTTCCGCCGTCATGCCTGACCACCTTTTGACGCGTGCTCGATGTGCTCGATCGCGCGCTCCGGGTCACACGTGCGCCAGTCCGGCCACGCCCGCCCCTCGTTCGTCGTCATCTTCGCCGAGAGCGCCGCAGTGATCTGTTCAGGCGTTGCGCCGGTTCGCCACGCGCCGTCGAGCCCGAGCAGGATTACATCGATCCACTCGCGCAGGTCGTCGGGCGCGGCCTCGACCTCGGTCAACTCTTTGCGGATGTGATCGCACACGCGAGCCGTAAGACGGCCCGGGCCGAAAGTGCGAGCGGAAAATGCACGTTGACGCCGCAGAAACGCATGCATGTCGAATTCCGCGGGCATCAGCATGATGCGCGGATCGCGCGGCGCACTTGACAGCACGCGCCGCAGCGCCGCCACGTCGGCCGCCGACAGCTCGCCAACCGGCTTGATCACCACGACGGTCTGATCGCCCCGCGCGTCACCGGCATCGATACCGATTTTCGCGACAGCCAGAGTGTGCACCGCGCGATCAAGCAACGCGGTCCGCACGTCATCACGCGCCTGGTGCGCGAGCACCGCATCGGCTTGACGATTCGCGACGGCCCACAGGTCCAACTGATGGGCCGACAGGAGCGCCGCAGCGTTTGCGATGATCCGGTCGGCATTCCGCAGTTCGCAGTACAGGCGATCCGCGTCGCCCCCGTCAATCGCGGCCTGCCGCTCGTAGGCCCGCGTAGTGCCCTCGCCGATCACTCCGTCACGCTCGTTCGCGTTGCCCCAGGCGATTTTCTGGTCGAACGTCGCGACGCCGAGCGCATTGCGGATGATGATGTGCGCGGCGCGCAACTCGTCGCGCAGTTCGTTGGCGATGGTTTTCATGCCGCCCACCCTGCGCATTGCGCGCCGTCGAAAGCAGTCCACTTTCGGACCAAGGCAATCATTGCGTCCATCCACGCACGGAAATGCGGCGTGAGCGATTGGCGCATCGGCGCCGAAGGTGTAAGCGTTTGTTGCAGCGAAACGTGCATTTGACTTCCCCTATTCAACCCCTTGAACGGATACCGCGAGAAACATCACCCCGGCGCCTGAGTAGCTAGCTCAAGACCGGCGGGGTTGAAAACCGGTGCCGGGGTGACGGGTCGGAGAATAGTTCGATGGGGTTGAACATGTCAATACCCTTCGAACGTTCGCTGTCGGCGAACGTTGCCATGGGTCGAGCGTTCGGATAGTCTTGACGCCGGGTTGAATTAACTGGGGTTTGTCAATGAAAACTACGATTGAATGGCTCGATGCCGTCAAGGCGGCACTCGATTTGCCCTCCGACTACGCTGCCGCGAAGGCGCTAGGCGTTACCCGCTCGACGGTCAGCGGCTACCGCAACGGGAAATCGACTTTCGATGAAGACACCTGCTTCCGCGTCGCGGAAATTCTGAACGTGCGGGCCTTCGAAGTCGTTGCATCGACGCACGCAGAACGCGCGCGCGATGAGCGTCACCGCACTTTCTGGATGGACGCTTGGGAAAATTTTTCCAAGGGTTTTCGGTGGCTGGCGCTACCCGCTAACGCTTGTGGGGCTTGGGCTCCGCAGGTGTAACGCCAGCTTTAGTTAGCAGTCTTCCTTCACGTTATGTCAATTCATAAAACTGAACAAACCTGCTGCCGGGTCGTGGCGGCCGGACGTGCCGCGACGCGTGGCACGAACCATGGCCGGCGGGCGTGCCGACGTTACAACTTGGGATCGCGCTTGCCGGTCATGCATTCGTGCCGTCCGCCGCGTGTATAGACGTCCACGCGCGCAATCTGCGACATCGAACCACCGGAGTACACCGTCAAACGGCCGATGCCCAGGGGGGCCAAGAGCCGGGACAGCATCGGTCTGCAGGCAGGCGCGCATGTCGTCCGGTCATTGATCAGGGTGACCTCATCGCCGAGCAGGCCTTCACGATGCCCCAGCAATAAAGTGCCCGCCTCGGAGTGAAATAGAAATTGAAACGTGTTTCCCTTTGACCCATCAAGGCCGAGGCATTGCCGCCACGCCCGCGTCAACTGGAAATCCTGGGTCTCCCGCAAAGTGGAATTGATCCCGTACACGCGATCCGAGCCCAAGATCGTGCCGATCGAGCCCAATTTATCCCCGGTCTTGAACCGGCCATCAGGATTGTTTGGCAGATCGAGCCCTCTTCTTTCCCGAAATGACCGGATTCTTTGATAGCCGTCAAATGGCGTTTCCTCTCGTTTAAGACCGAGAGGATCTCTCCAGCCAAATACGTTGGGCGCGTATTGGTATGGGTTGATTCCACCATCGATTCGAATGGGGTCCTGGCTGACGAAGCTCCCGATCATCGGATCGTAATATCGGTATCGGTTGTAGTGCAGGCCTGTTTCCCAGTCCTCGTACTGCCCCTGGAGCCGTAGTCGCTGATCGTCGGCAGCGTGCATCCGGGCTGAACCGACATGCCCCCACGCTCCGTAGCGCCCTTCCCAGATGATTGCACTGGATTGATCGATCAGTCGTGTCGGCGCCCCGCTGGGCTCGGTTTGGAAGAACACGTTGCGCGCCGCAGATTCCGACGCCGCCGTCGACTGATCCGAACGGTTCTTCGGTGCGTATCGCAACGCTGCCAGTGGCCGAAACGTACCAGGGTAATAAACCCACTCGCACGATTCTCCGTAGCCATCCGCCTGAGAGATGTCGACCGGGCCCGCTCCCCAGCCGGGATCCAGCTCGTTGACGACATTCATCAACGGCACGTCGACGTTCTGGTCCGGGCGCGCTATTTCACCCACCAACGCGTCGCCGTCCCAAAAGTAATCGTGACGGTGCGACCTGACTGTCGATGCTGATACCGACCCGGCCGGCGCGTCAGGCTTGTCGAGGATCTGCGTAGTCTTCCGGATGCGCCTTTGAAAGACGTCGTACGCGTAGCGGGTATGAATACGACTCGCCTGGATCGCAGGGTCCGCCGGCATGCGTACCGCCGATGTTTCGATCAGCAGCCCGTCGCCGTCCCAGCGCAGCAGCAAATCCTGTTGCGCGTCACGCTTGCGTATCAGGTTGCCGGTACGATCGAACGTATAACGACAGCCATCGTGCTCGCCCTCGCGGACCCAGGCATCGAGTGGCAATGTCGGGTCCGACACACCGGTGCGATGGCCCAGGTTGCTTCTCGTCGTCAACAGGTCGCCCGCAGGATCGTGCAGGAAGCGCAGCAGTTTGCCGCTCGGGTCGAGGTGTGCGGTCAGCTTGCCCATCGGGTCGTAATCGAAACGTTCGATACCGAGTCGGGAGTCGTGCTTCTCGGTCATCTCGCCGTTGGCATCGTATGTGTACTCGGTGGCAAAGATGGCGCCGGTACCGGACAACAATGTTTGCCGCGCCAGCTGCCCCTCCTTCGTGTACACCAGCTCGCGTCGCAACGCCTCGCCCAGGTATTCCACGCAGATCCGACCAAGCGCGTCCCGCTCGAGCTTGACGGGCGCGGCATCGTCGATCTGGATCGAGGCGACGGCGCCGAAAGCGTCGTAGCCGTAGCGTACGGTGTGCGTCACCGTTTCGCGACCGGTCACGAGCCGTGTGCGGCGCTCGATGCGCCGCCCGACCGTATCGTACCGGTAAGCAATGACGAAATCGTCGCCTTGCCTTTCTTCAATGAGGCGGCCTGCGTCGTCGTAGCCCAGTCTGAGGCAACTGTCCGGATTCTGCGCCCCGACGAGCCTGCCGATGCGATCGTATTCGAATTTCTCGATGCGGAAACCGTCGGCCTGTCTGGCGTCCGCGACCTGCTTCTGCACCACGCGCCCGAACCTGTCGGTCAGGTAGAGAACAGCCAGCCCGGCCGGGTCGACACTCCGTCGCAGTTCGCCGAGCTCGCCATACTCGTAGCGACGCAGTTGGCCCCAGTAGTCGACTTCCTCGACAATGCGGCCCATCGCATCGCGCTTGAGCTGGTATCGTTCGCCGCGCTCGTTGATGACGCCAATGAGCCGGCCTTCCGTATCGTACTGGTATTCGACGCTGGTTCCGTCCAGCGATAGCCGTTTGGTGATTCGCCCCAGCGTCGAGTACTGAAGCTGCGCCGTAGCGCCGGCCGGATCGCGATAGTGCGTCAGGTTGCCATCGGCATCGTACCCGCACAGAATCTCCTTCCCGCTCGGCTCGATTGCGCGCGTCAAATTGCCGTTGCGATCGTATTCGTACCGACTCGTCTGTCCGAGCGTGTCGATCACTTCGACGAGATGTCCTCGCGCATCGTGCCGATAGAGCGTTCGATGGCCGAGTGGGTCCGTCACCGCCGCCAGATGACCGTCGCGGTCGCATTCGAATCGCGAAAGTTCGCCGCATGGTCCGATCTGTGCGACAAGCTGCCCGTACGAGTCGTACTCGTAACGAGAGGCCGCATTCGACGGCGTCGTTTGTGCAAGCAAATTGCCTTGCTCATCCCATTCGTATCGCCATTGTCGTTCGCCGGGCAACGTCACGCAGACCGGATGATGGTTCGAGTTGTACTCGGTTCGAATCGATCTGCCATCCGGCAGCGTTTCCATCACGAGATTGCCGCGCCGGTCGTATGCCCACGACGTGATACGTCCGGCGGGATCGGTCGCGACACTCGTGCGTCCCCTTGCCTCGTACCGGTAACTCGTGATACCGCCGAGCGGATCCAGCTCGAATACAGGCATGCCCTGCGCGTTCAGTTGCAGTACTGTCGTATGTCCCAACGAATTGGTGATACACGTTTGCATTCGTGTGCGGTCGTACACAAATCGGTAATTGAACAAGCCGTCGTCGCCCCATGCATGGTCGACGCGCCAAACGCCGTCGTCGTCGGTGCAGTAATGGTAATGAAACGACATGCCCCGCGCGGTCGTATGCCTGACGATCCGATGCCCGTCCGCATAATCGAAGCGATACGGGCATCCCATCGCATCGACCGCGGCACGCAAGTTGCCGTCTCGATCATGCTCGTAGGTAACGAGCGGATGCGCGTGTCCGTTCGCGTCGACCAGCGTCAATGCGGTCAGCAATCCGGCATGCGCGGCGCCGTTCGCATCATGACGCGTAGCGTCCCTGATCTCGCATGCGATGACGCGCCCGGTTGCGCCATCCCGTCTCCATTCGGCGATACGTTCGAGTCGTCCGCCCTGATCGCGTTCGAAGACCCATGCATTTCCGTTCGGGTCGGAGATGCGATGGATGGGCAGCGTCGGTCTCGACTCGCCGCTCGGCGGGATAATCGTTTGCCGCCATTGCGGCGGCAACGGGAATCCGTATTCGATGCTTTCGCGCGTGCGCAGCAAAAGCCGGTCGCCGAGCAGGTACAACGCATCCGCTTGCTGCCAGTCGCATTCGCGCGAGGACCAGCCTTCGGTCGCGGGCAGTGCATCGAACGCAGTCGTATGATCCGGAAGATAGGCGACCACGCCGATCGCGTCGTCGTTCGGCAACAGCTCCAACCGGATATCTGCTGGCGTCTGCCAGCCTGCTCCAACGGCACCGACATGCGCATCGTGACTTGAATAGTATCGATCCCACTCGAGCGGCAAGCGTCCCGATACGATGAAGTCGCGTTGCTCTACGACCACTTCACCCGTCGACGCGTCCACCGGCTCCGCGTGCAACACCTTGCAGCGCAAGAATCCCGGCTTCAAATGCAGCTTGTCCGCCAGCGTCTTCGCCCACTTCGATCCCCGAAATGCCTTGAACAACCCCTTCGCCGCCGCGGCCATGTTCATGATCGGTGGTCCGCCCACCAACACGGGCCTTCCTGCCGGAATCGGCAGCATCACCGAACTCGGCATCGACGGATAGGTTCGATCGGTATGCGCGCTGTTATGCGGTGGCGGCTCCATCCCGATCGACCAGCAACTCAACGCCTCCAGCGCCATGTACGACATCGGATCGTTGTTGGCGAGCACCGTCTTGCTGCCCATGAACGATTCCCCGTCATTTGACGGTTCGAACTCGGCCGGCGGCGGGGCAAACGATTCGCCAAGCGGAAAATGCAAACCCGGAACGTGATACGCATGCGTTCCGGCCGTGGCCCGCATCATGCCGTTCACGAAAATCGGCCTGCCGCTGCCGCCACCCGATCCGACGTTCGAGCCAAGATCGTCGCTGATGCGATTCTTGATCGTGTTGGCTGCTTTCGCCAGTTTCATCCCCTCGGCGACATTGGGGTCGCTGGTCAGTTCATTGACCTGCTGGCCCGCTTCATCGGCGAGGTGTTCGAGCTTCGCCACATCTTCAGGGTGATCTTCGATGTATTCGGTCACCTTCTCCTGCACGATCATCATCGCAATGCAGCCGGCCACAGCCTTTGCGGCCTGGATGTACTCGCGCAGATCGAGCATGAACCCGACATGGGGGTGCGGCAGGAACACCGGCGGCGTACCCGGCGTGACCAGTACCGAATGAACGTCCACGCCAACAACGGGATCCAGATGCTTGACGGCCAGAAGTGCCACGGTTTCGCCCCCGCTCAGCGACCACTGCGCAACGCCGCGACCTTCTCGCTCAACGCGTTGCGCCGTCGATCCTGTACACCGAGCTGCGACACCATCCACTCGACAACCATCGGCAGATTGCTGTTCGCCCGCATCGGCTCGTCGATCATCAATCCCGCATCGAGCGCGTTGAACCCGGCCTCCAGCGCATGGTCACGCTCCCCTGCCCGCTCCCAGCACACCGCACTCATCCGCCACGCCTCGACCGTCATCAGCCCGTCCTTCGCGGCGGTAGTCGACGCCACCGCACGCTCATAGCAATACGCCGAGTGCGCGTAATCCCCGTGCGTCAGATGCACGCTCGCTTCGCCGAACAAACCATTCGCGACAAGCTTGTGCCCGGCCGGATGCCCTGCTTCGACCGCACGCATCCCGCTGCTGACAGCGCTGCGATACGCTTCGATCGCACGCGCCCGATCGCGCCACTTCAGATATGCCGCACCTGCGATCAAATGGACGACCACGCACTGATCAAACCACTCCTCGCGTTCCGCGACGCCCAGTGCAGCCGCACGCAGTTCCTCGAGCCGTGCGGGACTGCCGCCTTCGATCATCTCGGTCAGCATCACGAAGTGCCGTCGGAACTCGCCGCTTGGCCCGCGCTCGCCCGATTCCGCCAGCAATTCGCGCGGCACACTCGCCATCGAATATTTTCCCCGTACGACACGCACTGCCGCCCGATGCCGTTGCATCAATGCAGCAAACGGTGCGATTTCGATACGCGGCACGACAAAGCGCACGCGCTCGGCAAGCTGCGGCGCGACTGCAATGATCGACAGCACATCGTCCATCCATCGCACCCATGCCGCGTCATCCCGCACTTTCACCGGCTCCAGCACGAACACCATCGCCGGAAAAACATCCGGGTGGTGCTGCATCAGGCTGTCGGCAACCGCGAACAGATACAGCAACGGATTCTTGCCGTCGTCATACGGCGGCTGCCAGTTCGCACGCACGCCCTGCGCATCAGATCCCTCTCGCCGGCTGTCGTAGAACGCAACGAGTTCATCCGTCAATGCCTTTGCATAACCCGATTCATCGACGAACGACGCCCGCATCGTCCTGACCGCGCACGACGTCTCGTCCTGAACCTGGAAATACAGCCGCACGAGTTCCGAATCGGTCTCGTCGGTCTGCCAGATCATCAACCTCGCGGCTTTGTCTTTCGCGAAACTCATCCAGTCCGCATGCGCATCCATGAACCTGCGCTCCACCGGATTGGTCGGCTGCCAGTTCTGCATTCGTGCGGACCTCCGTCACGGGTTCAGTTTCAGGACGGCCCCTTCGACCGTGTGCTCCGCAGTCGCCGACGACGTCACCGTCTTGCCGTTCACGCTGTGGGTGTTCGTGCCGGTCGACGCGACGTTGACGCCCTGGATCATGATGGTGCCGTCGCTTTTCATCACGATGCTCGACATCCCGCAGACGAGCGCAAGCTGATCGCCTGCGTTGACGAGCACCTGATGCTGCACGTTCGTCGTATGGTTCGCGCCGACGTTGACGGTGTGCTCACCGCCGACCGTGTGCGTGTGCGCATTCGCAATCGTCGACGTGCGCGTGCCGATCTCTTCGGTATGCGCCGACGCAACCAGCGTCTTCATGTCCTGCGACGTCGTCTGATACATCTGCCCGACGTTCAGCGTCTTGGCTTCGCCGATCGTTTCGGTCTTGGCTTTTGCAACCGTCTCGGTGTGCGCGCCACCGATGGTCGCATCCCGATTCGCGGCAATCGTCACGGTTTCGTTCTGTCCGACCGTTCGCGTCCGGTTGCCGACGACCCCATGCGTCTCGTTCGCCCCGATCTGCGCGACCCGGTTCTGCCCGATATTCACCGTCTCGTTCTGCCCCACGCTCCGTTGCCGGTTGTTCTTCACCTGCATCGTTTCGTCGTTCCCGACCGTATGCGTATGGTTGTTCCCGACGGAAAGCGAATGATCGAGTTCCGTCTCCGCATCGAAATTCCGTTCCGCGTGCATCCAGAGCTGCTCGGCGCCCTTCTTGTCCTCGAACCGGAACGCATTCGCATGCTCGGTCGTCCCGCCCGGTGACGAGCGCGACAGCAACCCGCTCTGCGTCGCGCTCCCCGGCAGCCCCCACGGCGGCATCTTTTCGCCGTTGTAAACACGCCCGGTCACGATCGGCTCATCCGGATCGCCGTTGAGGAAATCCACGACGACTTCGTCGCCCACCCGCGGAATCTGCACGCCCCCGAACCCACCACCCGCCCAAGGACTCGACACCCGCACCCAGCACGACGAATCCTGATCGCTTTGCCCATACCGATCCCACCGGAACTGCAGCTTCACGCGCCCGTATTGATCGGTCCAGATTTCCTCCCCCGGCGGCCCGACCACGGTGGCCGTCTGCGGCCCGTTGGTGCGTGGCCGCGGCGTGTCGCGCGGTGACCGGTAAGGCAGGCTCGACGGCTGCACGAGCATCATCGTCTGATGCACCACGGCCTCCGCGCCCTGATCGCTCGCATACGCGTTCTCCTGGAAGCGGTACTGGCACCGCACGATCAGGTATTCGCGGTTCTGGTCGGCGCGCGGGCATCGTTCGAGCGTGAACAGGTAACCGGGTGCGACACCGCGCACATCGGTATCGGCACTCGCCCGCTCATGCTCGGCCTGCTGCTCCTCGAGCCGAACGCGGCTGTAATGTGCGCCTGGCGCATCGTCGCGATAACCGCCCGGCCACTCGAACGACGCAAAACTGTCGTGATCGTGCCCACGCGGATCGACCTTCTGCGACGAAAGATCGGCACGCGGCTTCGTATAGTCGTAGTCGGTGGTCTGGTGTCGGCCGACGCTCACTTCCTGCGCGGGCAGCCAGCCGTCGATGCGCTCCTCGTCGGCGATCGCTGTGCGGTCGCGCGCGATGTACGGAATCGTCTCGTAGCCGGGCAGCGCCGTGTGCGACGACATCGCGTCGCCCAGCATCAGCGTATGCGTATCCTCGGCGTGCCTGAACCAGAAGTAGATCCCCTCGAACTCCATCAGCCGCGACACGAACGCGGCGTCGGTCTCGTTGTACTGCACGCAGTAATCGCGCGGCACGTACGTCTCCGCCAGATGGCTCTCGATCGGAAAGCCGTACGTCGACAGGACCTCCTGCACGATCTCCGGCACGGTCTTGTTCTGGAAGATCCGGCAATCGGAGCGGCGCGTCGCGAGCCACAACCAGGGCCGCACGATCAGCTCGTAGCCGTAGTACCGCTCGGCGCGCCGGCCGGCGAGCGACGCGCGCGCCACGATGCCGTTCAGGTAGCGCGTCGACAGGTCCTGCTGTTCGATCCTGACCGTCACGGGCTTGCCGAGCATGTCCTTCAACGACAGGCTGTGACTGTCGGCGAGCGCCTCGATCCGGAATTCGAACAGCCGGCCGAGTTCGTCGCTGCCGTCGAGCGTATGGAACTTGAGGTCGTCGCCGTGCGGGCTGTCGAGTGTGAATACGCGATTCAAGTCGCCTCCTCCTCGTCGAACCGGTATGTGAATTCGCCGTCGGCCGCGCCCAGCTCGATCGACGACAGCGTGCGGCCTTCGAGCGTCGCCTGCAGGATCGCGCGGCCGATGCGCGGCATCACGGTATGCGTGAGGATCGCGTCGACCATCCGGCCGCCGGACTCGATCGTGCGGCAGCGCTCGACGACCAGCGCGGTCGCCGCGTCGGTGCAGCGCAGCCGGATGCCGTGATGCGCGTCGATCCGTTGCTCGATCCGCCGCAACTGCAGGGCGACGATCCTCGCAAGCGTCGCGTCGGTGAGCGGGTAGTACGGGACGACGGTCAGCCGGCCGAGCAGCGCGGCGGGAAACACGTCGAGCAGCGGCGCGCGCAGTGCATCGGCGAGCGTCTGCACGTCGGGCAGGCGCTCGGGATCGCGGCACAGCTGCATCACGCGATCGGCGCCGACGTTCGACGTCAGCAGGATCACCGTATGCCGGAAATCGATGTCGCGCCCCTCGCCGTCCTCCATCCAGCCCTTGTCGAACACCTGGAAGAAAATCTCGTGCACGTCGCGGTGCGCCTTTTCGATCTCGTCGAGCAGCACGACGCTGTACGGGCGCCGGCGCACGGCCTCGGTGAGCACGCCACCCTGCCCGTAGCCGACATAACCGGGCGGCGCGCCCTTCAGCGTCGACACGGTATGCGCCTCCTGGAACTCGCTCATGTTGATGGTGATCGCGTTGTGTTCGCCGCCGTACAGCGTGTCGGCCAGCGCGAGCGCGGTTTCGGTCTTGCCGACGCCGGACGGCCCGCACAGCAGGAACACGCCATGCGGCTTCTTCGGGTCGTCCAGCCTGGCGCGCGCGGTCTGGATGCGCTCGGCGATCAGCTCGACCGCATGCTTCTGGCCGACGACGCGTTCGCCGAGCGTATCGGCGAGCTTCAGCACGGCCTGCGTTTCGTCGCGCACCATCCGGCCGAGCGGAATGCCGGTCCAGTCGGCGACGACGGCGGCCACGGCGTGCGTGTCGACGGCGGGCAGCACGAGCGGCGCATCGCCCTGCAGGTCGGCCAGCGCCTGCTGGGCGGCCGACAGGCGGGTTTGAGCGACGACGCGCGCGTCGGCGTCGAGCACGTGCGACGGGTCGTCGTCGAGCAGCAGCGCGCGGGCATCGACGATCGCCGTCAAGGCGTCGCGTTCGGTCTGCCAGCGCGTATCGAGCCGGTCGAGCTCGGCCCGGGCGGTGGCGATGTCGTGATCGATCGCATCGCGTCGCGCGATGTCGCCGGTGCCGAGCGCGCATTCGCGTCCGATCCGCTCCTGCTCGACGTGCAGGCCGTCGATGCGGCGGCGCGCATCCTCGATCGGCGCGGGCACCGCGTGCTGGCTGACGGCGACGCGCGCGCAGGCCGTGTCGAGCAGGCTGATCGCCTTGTCCGGCAACTGGCGGGCGGGAATGTAACGGTGCGACAGCGTGACTGCGGCCTGCAGCGCGTCGTCGAGCACGAGCACGCGGTGATGCGCCTCGAGCTTTCCGGCCAGGCCGCGCAGCATCGTCAGCGCGGCCGCCTCTTCCGGTTCGTGCACGTGCACGAGCTGGAAGCGTCGCGTCAGCGCCGGGTCCTTCTCGATGTACTGCTTGTACTCGGACCACGTGGTCGCGCCGATCGTGCGCAGCAGGCCGCGCGCGAGCGCGGGTTTCAGCAGGTTCGCGGCGTCGCCGGTGCCGGCGGCCCCGCCCGCGCCGACGAGCGTGTGGACTTCATCGATGAACAGGATCGCCGGCCGCTCGGACGACATCGCCTCGTCGATCACGCCGCGCAGCCGGCTCTCGAACTCGCCCTTCACGCTCGCGCCGGCCTGCAGCAGCCCGATGTCGAGCAGGTACAGCGCGACGTCGCGCAGCGACGGCGGCACGTCGCCGGCGGCGATCCGCAGCGCGAAGCCTTCCGCAACGGCCGTCTTGCCGACGCCGGCCTCGCCGACCAGCAGCGGGTTGTTCTGCCGGCGCCGCAGCAGGATGTCGACGATCTGGCGAATCTCGGCGTCGCGCCCGACGACCGGGTCGATCTCGCCGGCCCGCGCGCGGGCGGTCAGGTCGACGGCGAAGCGTGCGAGCGCCGGCCCGTCCGAAG